>JAUXMQ010000242.1 GCA_030623125.1 Acidimicrobiia bacterium | reverse complement strand
TATTCCGAAATCGATGTGGAGGAGATCTCCCCGTGTGACCGTTCGATCGTGGTGGCCGTCAGCCGGAGTGCCGAGGGTGTCGTCCCCACGGCGTTGCAGAGTTACCCCCGGATGGAACCAACTACCAAACCCGGCGTTGCTCACGGCGTCACTCAGCCACCAGGCAATGTCATCGGTCGTCGTCGTTCCCGGTGTGACCACTTCGCTGGAAAGAGCTCGACGGAGGAACCCGTGAGCAAGGGCACAGGCCGACCTGTAATCGGCGACTTCTTTGGGCAGTCGTGTTTCGAGCCAGCCGATGGCGAGATTCTCGGCACCGGTCAGATGAGCGGCCGTCTCGTCGGGAAGCGCCGACACCAACCCGTCGTATTCGGAGAGAGTGAGACCGTCGGCGAGAGCGAACACGGAGGAGACGTTGATCCCGATCCGGCCTTCGACCGCGCTGAGATGGTCTGTCAACGCCGCCCACTGATCGGGTTGTGCTGCCGGGTCCCAGATCGAAGGAAAAGGTCCTATCGGGTAGCGGGAGATGGCTGCCCGACGACGCCCGCCTTCGGTGAACACGAGGATCGTTCTTCGTCGTGCAGTGCTCAGCCAGGTAGCCGGAAGCATGGTCTCCAAGACCGGGTCTTCGTTGTATTCGCGGGCGATCAGCACCCAGGCCTCGAAACCCTCTCGCGCCATGAGATCCGGGACAATCGTCTCGAGTCTGCGCTCGAGTAGGGCGTCACGTTTTGCGGCGCTGGCTCGGGCACTGACCTTGGGACGACTCACAAGGGGCAAGGTAACCTGGCTTGAGTTCATCAGGAGGGACATGCCCAAATCAGTTCGAGTCGCCATCGTCCAAAAACCACCGGTCGTTCTCGACCGAGACGGCACCATCAAGAAGGCCATCGAGTATCTCGATGACGTGGCAGCAGAGGGAGCCCGGTTGGCGGTCTTCCCCGAGACGTTCATCCCCGGATACCCGTTCTGGGCCTGGTACGTCCATCCAATCGACGACATTCAGACTCGGAACGAGATCTACGGGAGGCTGCTGGAAAACTCGGTGGACATCGAGGGTGGTGATCTCGAACCGATCCAGGAGCGGGTGGCTTCTCATGGTCTGACGGTTGTCATCGGAGTAAACGAGACAAGCCCGGACTCGAGAACCAGTCTCTACAACTCGCTGGTCACCATCGGATCGGATGGCTCGATTCTCAACGTCCATCGCAAACTGGTGCCCACCTATGTGGAGCGCAACGTCTGGGCTCCTGGGGACGGTGCAGGTCTCCGTGTCGTCGAGACCGACGTCGGGAGGATCGGCGGACTCATCTGCTGGGAGAACCTGATGCCGGTAGCGCGATACAGCCTTTACGCCCAGGGTCTCGACATCTATGTGGTCTCCACTTATGACGCCGGGGATGTGTCGATTGCGACCATGCAACACATCGCCCGGGAGGCTCGGTCGTGGGTTGTCAGTGCCGGTGTCGCCCTGCACAAGGATGACGTTCCGGCCGACTTTCCCGCTCGGGAGAAGATTGTGGGCCAACTGGATTCCGACTGGGAGAACCCTGGCGACTCGGTGGTCGTTGCCCCCAACGGGAGGATCGTCGCCGGTCCCCTTCGAGACGAGTATGGGATCCTCTACGCCGACATCGAGCCCGGACAGTCACGGGAACAGGCCTGGCGTATGGACACCGCCGGTCATTACAACCGTCCCGATGTCTTCGACGTCAAAGTCGATCGTACGAGGCGGCCCGCCATCGAGTTCGTCGACTCCGAAGATCAGTCGGACAGCACCGAAACGATCTCCGAAACCGGGTAGGCCACGGTTGTCGTCGTGTTTGGCACGGCGAGAAACTCCCACGATCCACCGACGATTCGCCAGCGTGCCGTCCAGTCGTAGGAGACGCTGAGGCTGAGGCCTGTTTCAGATGTTTCGTAGACATGAGCGGCGAAACCATTGGGGTAGCCGGCGAGGGCTGTTGAGGTGGCGGGGTATGAGTCAACCATCCCGTCTCCCCAGTTGACGATCACCGCGGAAACCTCGATGAAGACGTCGAGTGTCGTGGCGCCGCTGGTCAGACTGGCGGTGTGGTCGTCGGGGACAGCCACCCCGACGTAGGTGTCGAGGCCGGTGACACCGTCTCCCGCTCTTGGATTGAGTTGGGGAGTTGGCGGGTCGTGGATGTATTGCATCACGTAGTTGTAGACATCCGCCATCGGGTCTGTCGCCGAAGTGGGCTCTGATGTGCAGCGGGGGAGGGTCGGTCCGATGGCGACGATGCCGCCGGCACCTCCGGCGTCGAACCCGATGTCGACGTCGCCATTGGCGTACTGGACGAGGATGACGTATTGAGTGACTGCCGATGCGTTAATTCCGTGTATACTCACCCCCATGAGGACAGCGATCTACACCCGTCTCAGCGACGACAAGCAAGGGACCGGAGCCGGCGTCGAACGTCAACAGCAGGAGTGCCAAGCCCTCGCCGACCGGGAGGGCTGGGAGGTCGTGAAGGTTTGCTCCGATAATTCCATCAGCGCGTACAACCGAGAGAAGCGGCCAGGGTTCGACGAGATGGTCGAGATGATCCGCAGCGGCCGTGTTGACGCGGTTGTCACTTGGGCAGCTGACCGCCTCACCCGTCACCCCCGCGAACTCGAGGACTTGGTTGATCTTCTCAACGAAACCGGCACCAAAGTCAAGACCGTCACGTCGGGCGAGTACGACCTGACCAGCGCCGACGGCCGCGCTCATGCCCGAATCGTCGGAGCCATTGCAAGGCAGGAATCCGAGAAGAAGTCGGAGCGCATCAAGAGCCAAAAGGCGCAAGCCGCCGCCAGGGGCGACTATTCCGGTGGGCGTCGAGCC
>JAUXMQ010000061.1 GCA_030623125.1 Acidimicrobiia bacterium | reverse complement strand
GCTCGGGTCGACATTGCCGCTACCACTGTCGGGGGTGTCATCGACACGGCCAACGAGAAGTTCGGGCCCGATTTCGAAAGAGGTGTCGAGACGTCTCGGGTATGGGTGAACGGTGAGGAGGCGGCCTTGGCAGACTTCGTGGGGGAGTCCGACGAGGTAGTCCTGCTGCCTCCCGTCTCAGGGGGCAGCCAGCCGGCAACACTCGCAGCAGTCGACCTGCTTGGGTTTTTACCCATTGTCGTCTTGGTCGTAGCCGTTCTCGCCAACACCCAGAGCCAGGAGATTTGGGCCGCGGCGCTGGTGGCAATCGCCGCTGCGTGGGCCCTCGACCTATCGGCAGCGTTCGCTGCGAAAGGGCGCCTGCTGGCCCCTCTGGCCATTACGACCACCGCGGCTGCGGGCGCTCTCTCGGCTCACATCGTTGGCGGTGCCGGGTATGGCCTCACTGTGGCCCTTGCCGTCGCGATCGTGCTCGGCTGGGCGGTGGTCTTCGCCGACTATCGCAACGTTGACGTTTACGCCCCAACCTTGCTTGTCGGCCTGCTCGCAGGTCTGGCGACTGCGTCAATGGTCCTGTCCCGATCGAGCTTCTCGCCCGACGACCGTGCGGTGGATGTTTTTCTCTTTGCAGTCATTGTCGGTGTGCTGCTTGGTGCGCTGGTGGCCCGGATGCCGGCTATCCCATTTATAGATCAGTTCTCCACCACCGCCATCACGGCAGTCCTGGCAGCGGTCGCCGCCGCCGCCTTCTGGAATCTCGATGCGGTTGGTTATCTCCTGGTGGGCCTTGGCATTGCCGTGGCGTTGGTCGCGGGCCGCGGTTTGTCATCGATGCTGCGGACGGGACGGGTGACGCTCACCGAGCGTTCTCCGGGGTTGCTGGCGTCCCTGGACGGGGTGATTCTCGCCGCCGCCATCTACTATCCGCTCATCCGGGTGATTCTCTAGATCCGCCCGATATTCTCGTACGCGACCCGTATTGCGGTAGTCATGGCTGAGCGAGGTCAACTGGCTGCAACTACTGCAAACCTCAGCCCGTGGTTAGCATTTGGCCCCAATGGCTGCTCTGAAGGCGCGTTATCGCGCACTTCTTCTCATCACACTGGTCGCGTTGGTGGCTTCCCTATTTCCGTTGCCCACCCTCGCCGTCACCAAGTCACAGGTCGATGCGGCCTGTGAGGACTCGCGTGAGCAATTGGCCGAGTACAGAGAGGCTCGTGCCGACTTCGACGATGCCGCAGTCAAGTATGAAGCTGTCCTTGTTGATGTCGACATTCTCGAGGCCAAGCAAGGTCGGATTCAGGGATCGGTCGACAACCGTTCCGAGGAGCTTCTCTCTATCCAGGGCAGAATCGAAGAGCAAGCCGTTCAGCTCTACATGTTGGGGGGCTTCTCCAACCCCGGCATCATTCTCAACGCGTCTTCTGTCGACCAGTTTCTGACGACCTCTGAGTTCCTCAGCGCGGCCACTGTCGGTGGACAGGAGTCGATCACCGACCTGATCGCCGCCAGGAGCGAGCTTGGACGTTTCCAGGTGGAGCTCGATGAGAATCACGATGCCCTCGAGATCGCCGAAGCCCAGGCCCTCGATATCCGGGAGATTCAAGAAGAAGCGATGGTTCGCGAGCAGGCCACCTACGCCAAGCTGAGTGGGCGCTGCAAGGAACTTCAGAAGCAGTACGAGATCGAGCAAGCGGCGGCCCGTCAAGCGGCACGTCAGCGAGCTTCCGGCTCGGTCCAGGTGGGGTCGTTCATCTGCCCGTTCACGCCGGGTCGGACATCTTTCAGCGACACCTGGGGGGCTCCACGCTCGGGAGGGAGGGCACACAAGGGAACCGATCTCTTCGCGGCATGGAATGAGCCGATGTATGCCGTCGCGGCAGGAACCGTCTGGGTCGGGAACCGGGGTCTGGGCGGAAAGACCGTGTGGCTGTCAGCCAGCAACGGTGTCGCCTACTACTACGCCCACCTGGCCGGTTGGAACGTTTCCAGCGGTCAGCGGGTGAGTCAGGGACAGGTAGTCGGCTTCAACGGTGACAGCGGCAACGCGAGGGGCGGAAGCCCTCATGTCCATTTCGAGATTCACCCCGGCGGAAGGGGCGGAGCAGCGGTGAACCCCTATCCCACTCTGGCCGCCGCCTGCAAGTAACCTGACGGCGTGACCGACAAGCGCCGCCGCATCGACATCGTCCTCGAGCCTGAGTACCTGGACAACCTGTCGGGCCTCGACCTGGACGAACTCAGACGGAGACGCCACACCGCCGAGGACGTCGAGTCTCAGATCTCTTATTACCGGCGTCTGCTCCATGGGCGCATGGATTTGTTGAATTTCGAGTTGCGTCGTCGTGGTGGCGAGGAAGAACGTACCCTGCTCGAGGCTTTGCCCGAGATCCTTGCCAGCGGAATGGTCTTTGGCGAGGAGCCCAACCTGAGGCATATCGAGACGATGCCGCCGATTCCGTCGAAAACCGGGCGGCGGCTGATCGACAAGATCATGGACGACAGCGTTCTCACCCAGCTCTCGGATCTGTCGGACGACGATGTCGTTGAGGCTCTCGATCAGATTCAGGAGGTTGAGACCGAGATGTCCAACCAGCGCAAGCAATTGCACGCTGTAATCGACACTCTCCAAAGCGAGATCGTCGCGCGTTATAGGAGCGAGCAGGGCGAGGCGACGGTCCCGGGCTGAATCTTGCTCGCCGCCCGGGTCAGATCAGGTCTTGTCGAGTCGACCCACGATGGCGTGGTTTCAGTTTCCCGACCCGACGGATCGCTGGTCGCCCGGTCGGGTGACATCGATCGACCCTTCTTCCTGCGTTCATCGGCGAAGCCGTTTCAGGCATACGTCTCACAGGCATCAGGGGCTGGTCTGGAGCCCATACAGCTTGCAATGGCGGCAGCCTCACATCGTGGACTGCCGGTTCATGTAGCGCTGGTCGAGCCGATTCTCACAGCCGTAGATCTCAGCGTCTCAGACTTGCAGACACCTCCAGATTGGCCGCTATCGGAAGAGGCCGGCTTCTATTTGTCTCGCAATGGAGAGAGGTCACCCCGCCGAATCTGGCACAACTGCTCGGGAAAACATGCCGGGTTTCTCCGAGCGTGCCTTGCCCAGGGATGGCCGATCGACACTTATCTCTCACCCTCCCATCCGTTGCAGAAGCAGATAGTTGCTGTTGTCTCCGAGCTTGGAGAGCACCCGGTCGAACCGGTCGGGGTCGATGGCTGTGGCGCACCGGTCCTGAGAACGACGGCCCGCGCCATGTCGCTCCTATTCGCACGTCTTGGGGCAGAGGATGCCTTCGATGAGGTCCGAGCCGCGATGCATCGTTATCCGGCTCTCATTGGGAGCAACGGGAGTGGCGACACTTCGATCTCGGTTGCGATCGACGCGGTGGCCAAGGGAGGTGCTCAAGGTTCGACCCTGTCCCGATTGGAACTGGAATTCGCGTGAGATGGTGGAGGTCGCCTTTCGAGCGATGATAAGAGTCGGTGCGGCGAAACGCGAAAATTCGGGTTAGAAACTTGTGAACACACCCATGTGGAAAAGGGCTGTGGACAACCCCGATTCCTGTTGGTAACCAGAGCATTAGCTCTCAATCTCGGACATGTGGTGGTGGTTCACGGTGGCTGACGTTGGATTAGGCTCTTTACGAGGTCGTTGAATAGGAGTTGGTTTTGTCGTAGATTCGGCATCGCAAACGCCCTAGAGGCAATTTGGAGAAGCGTCCGTTCGGGGAAGTGCGGAGGAGGCTCCGGGAGGTCACTGGGGCGTTTTGCCGTCTCCGGGTCTGGCTACACGTCAGCCACTCAGTCGTGACACATCCACCAGAAACGCGTTGCCACCAGACAGGACTCGCCGGGAGTCACCGGCTTGTCAGGACCAACGATCAGTGTCGTGGTAGTGGTGGGTGGAATCGTCGTAGTGGTGGTGGTGGCCTCGGCAGTGGTGGTTGATGGCGACTTCGCTGTGGTAGTGGTCGAGCCGTTCGCCGTGGTGGTGGTGGCCTTGGGTGTGGTGGTGGTCACAGCGGGTGCGCTTGTCGTCGTTGTTGCCCCGCCTTCCTTCTTCATGAAGACCACGGTCACATAGAGAACACCCTCGAGTGTGCCCGTGCCGATCCCCGCGTAGTTGTAGTCACCGAGGATGTTGGCCTTGTGTCCCGCGGAGTTCATGAAGGCGGTGTGAAGCGAATCCACGGTCCCCCCGCGGCCGACATTCTCACCGAGCTTTGACCAACCGGTACCTCCTGCCGCCTTCAACTCGGCACTGGTCGAGTGGTAGATGTTGCCGGCGTCCATCATGTCCTGGGTGTGGACACGGGCGTGATTTCGCAGACCGCCGTCCACGCTCAGAGGAGCGAGGCCGTTGGCGGAGCGAGAGGCGTTGATCTTCGCGAGAAAGCCGGCCTCAGACGCCGAATCGGCGCCGGCCGACAGACCGAGACTGACTGTTGCCAATGAGGCAAGCAGAACAATCGATAGCCATCTCTGTTTCCCCAGCATGGTGGGGTTATCGACCACGAAGGGTGGTTGCTTAAGCGCTGGACTTGGTTCTCACCATTCATTGACAGGTGCCTGATGACGGCTAACGCGTCGGGTGAGGCGCAAATGTGGACCTAAAGGCCGAACATGACCTCACGAAGGCTGACCATCGTCGATGCGTAGGTTTGGGTGTCTAGCCGCATGGAACCAAGTCGGAGTCCGGTCATGCCTTCACCGGCATTGGTCATGACCCGCAGTGTGTCGTCGTCATGGTGGAGGACACCAAGGCCCAAGCAACCGCCGCCCGAGCCCTGAACACCAACGAGCACATCATCGAGCCTTCCAAGATTGAGTCCCACCGGCAGGGTCGGGGCGAATACCGTGGGGCGCACTTTCCATCTATCCAAAGGGGGTTGCAGTGCCGCCGCGAAGCCATCTGCGCGTTTCCGAGCTCGCTCATCTGGTGTCATCGGATGGAGAGCAGGGTCGATGGGTGCGGTGATCACTTCTGCTCCGAGAAAACGTCGCAGCATTCCGACAACTGGTTCCATTTCCTCGCCACGCTGAAGGGCGACGATTTTCTCGGGTCGGCAGAGTTCCGACTTGTGGTATTTGAGAGTCTCGCCGGACACGCCTGACGCGACCGCCGTTGTGTCGATGATTACGACATCTCCGGCCCGCCTCGCCCGTTCGACCATTACAGCCGTGGCGACGACGTGCTGAAGCACCAGCCGCGATGGCGTAACGGTGCCCACGAAGTGGAGTCCGTCGTGTTGGTCGAGATTTTCGAGGTCGTCCAACGAGTTGAAGACCTTCATACCCACGCACGCCGGTGGGCCGATGGTCGAGTTCCCAACGTCGGCATCGACGAGGACAGGTGTTCGTCCGGCAGCGAGCGCATGACGAACCGCTTGGAGAGCAAGGGTCGTCTTTCCAGTATCGAGCCCCCCGATGAGCATCGACACGTTGGTTGATGCGACGTCCCGCGCCAGGTCGTCGTAGGAGTACTCGGTCATTCGGTCAATATAGGGCTGTGCGCTGACGCCATCTCCACGGCACACCGCTAGCGTCGCCGACGATGTCTCTTCCGATCAGCTTTCTCTCCGACTTTGGCCATAAGGACGAGTTCGTCGGTGTTGTCCACGGGGTGTTGGCGAAGCTTGCCCCCGAAGCGCCGGTCATAGACATCGCACACGAGATCCCCAGAGGAAATGTCAGGGCCGGAGCACTTGCTCTGACCCGCGCTATCCAGTACCTGCCCGGGGGTGTTTGCCTAGCTGTCGTCGACCCCGGCGTCGGCTCCGCCCGTAAGGCAATAGCTGCGGAGACACCTTGGGGTTTCTTCGTGGGTCCTGACAACGGGCTCCTGTCACCGGGTGTGGCAATTGTCGGGGGTGCATCCCAAATCGTGTCGATCGAGAACCCGGAGTCGATGATCCCCTCGCCGGGAGAGACCTTCCACGGTCGAGATGTGTTCGCACCGGCCGCTGCACTCCTGGCTGCGGGAGACACCGCACTCGGGGATCTTGGGCCGGCGCTCGCCGACGACGAGGTCACACCGTTGCTCCTTCCCCTCTCCGAAGTCGTCAACTCTACGGTCACCGGCGAGGCATGGTGGGTGGACGTCTACGGCAATGTCCAGACCAATGTGTCTCCCGAGGACCTTGATGCTGTCGGAATCAGCCCGGGTGAAACCGTCACTGTGAAGATCGGGTCGACCTTGCACTCGGTCAAATGGGTGACGTCCTACTCCGACGTTCAGGACGACGAGCCACTGCTCCACGTTGATTCTTCGGGCCTGGTCGCGCTGGCCGTGCGGGGTGGCCGCGCGGTCGATACTCTCAGCCTCGCCGAAGGCGTGTCGGTCACCCTGGCGGGGAGAAAAGCACCCAAAGCTGGATGACACCTGCCACGGCGATGATGGCGAGAAGGATCAGGATGATGATGGCGGTGCCCGGTCTCACTTACGGCAGATCGTATGCCGGCATCGTCGGAACCACTAGCGGTCCGTCGCACAAACTGGTCGTGGCCCCCGTAAACGGGGGCCTCGACTACATGAAGAAGGGTTCCGTCACCGTGGGGCGGGCTGGGAGGCTATCCGTTCACACCTTGGACGAACGTGCCCTAGGTATGAGGGGAACGGAGTGCCCTCCTTCCTGCATGCAACGCGCTTATCGGTCACGGAGAGTGGTTCCTTGAGTAGTTTTTCCGTCCGATTTCTCACCCGCCCCGGATGCCACCTATGCGACGACGCCCGCCCGATCGTCGAATGGGCGGTCAAGAAGGCAGATGTCGGCCTCGAAGAGGTCGATGTCGACGGTGATGATCCGCTCCTGTCTCTTTACGGG
>JAUXMQ010000166.1 GCA_030623125.1 Acidimicrobiia bacterium | reverse complement strand
GGCGGTTGAAACGGGGTCAGGCTACTGCGAGTCTCATCCCTCGTAGGGACGAACGGCCGTGACGTTCACGGTGAAGGTCCCAGCCGGGGCCGTGTAGGAGACGTCGTCGCCGACCGATGCCCCTATCAGCGCCGAGCCGAGCGGACTTGTGGGAGAGGCCAGGAGGAGACCGGGTGACTTGTTCTCCTGCGGTGCGACGAAGTACTCCAGCTCGTCGCCATCGTCATCGACGACGGTCACCACGGAGCCAATCTGAACCTTTCCGGTGTCTGAAACCTCGCGTACCTCGGCGGTGTCGACCACATGCTCGAGCTTCCGGATTCGGGCCTCCATCAGACCCTGCTCATTTTTTGCAGCGTCGTAGTCGGCGTTCTCGCGCAGGTCACCGTGAGAGCGTGCCTCGGCGATCCGCTCCGAGATCTCCCTGCGACCGTCGACTTTGAGGAAGTCCAACTCGTCCTGGGCTTTCTTGAGAGCCGCCGGGGTGAGAAAGGTTGACTGATCAGACATCGGACCATGAGGATAATTCAGGGACAAGTCTTAGAGGGCACTGCCTCATCCTCTGAGCACACGCTTAATCTCATTCTCGTGACTGACACCCGTCTCACCAGATATAGCCACGGCTCCGGCTGAGCTTGCAAGCTCGGCCCCGCCGAGCTGGCTCAGGTTCTGGGTCCCGTGAAAAACCACACCGCAACATCTCACCCTGATCTGCTGATCGGGATGGGGACCAGCGACGACGCCGGCGTGTATGCGCTGGGAGACGGTCGCGCCCTGGTGCAGACCGTTGACATCTTCACCCCTGTTGTTGATGGAGCGATCGATTGGGGCCGCATCGCGGCCGCCAACGCACTGAGCGACATCTACGCCATGGGGGCGACACCTCTCACCGCCCTCCAGTACCTGGCCTGGCCCCGAGACGTGCTTCCGTTCGATCTGGCGAGCGAGGTGATAAGGGGGGGAATGGACGTGATGGCCGATGCCGGCTGTACGGTTGTCGGTGGCCATTCCATCGACAGCCCGGAGCCCACTTACGGATTTGCCGTTACGGGCGTTGCCGACTCCAACGTCCTGGTTTCCAACAGTGGCGCTCAGGCCGATGATGTGCTGATCCTCACCAAGCCACTCGGGATGGGGATCATCACTACGGCGATCAAGCGAGAGAAATGTCCCTCCGACCTGGCAGACGAAGCCATCGAGAACATGGCCACGCTCAATTCCGTGGCCGGAGCTGCCCTTCATGGTCACCATGCCAACGCCGCCACGGACGTGACCGGATTCGGGCTCTTGGGTCATCTCCGTGAGGTTTGTGAAGCGTCCGGCGTTGGTGCCGTTGTCGAGTTCGGTCGGGTGCCGATCATGCGGGGCGCCGCCGAGCTGCTGGCCCAGGGCATCTGGGCCGGAGGTTCGCAGCGAAACCTCGAGTCGCTCAGACCCGACGTCGCTTCGAGTGTTGGCGACGACCAATTGCGTCTGCTCGTGGATGCTCAGACTTCAGGTGGTCTCCTCGTGGCGTTACCAGAGGATTCGTCGGATGGCTATCTGCAAGCTGTGCCCGGCTCCTCGATAATTGGACGCCTCACTTCTGAGAAGACTCTGGAAGTCATCTAGTGACCCAACGAAGATCGAATCTGTGAAGCCCGACGAACGCCTCGAGAACATCGCCGTGGCTCTCTCTATCCCCAGGGTCGAGCGACACATCTTCCTCTGCGCCGACCAGAGCAATCCGAAATGCGCGTCACGCGTGATCACCAACGAGCTCTGGCGTCATCTCAAGTCAAGACTGAAGGAGACGAACATGACTTCTGCCCCTCCCGAGTGGCAAGGTGAGATGGACAGGGATCCCGATCCAGTCGAGCCAGGCCAGGGCACTGTCCTTCGCTCCAAGGTCGACTGTCTGCGAATTTGCGAGCAAGGTGCCATCGCCGTGGTCTATCCCGATGGCACCTGGTACGCCCGTTTGGATGCCGACAAACTCGACAGAATCATTGACGAGCATCTGGTCGGAGGACGACCGGTGGATGAGCTGAGTTTCACGACTGGAGACCTGAAGCCATGAGGTTGTTGCGATGGGTAGTCGGCTCCTGGCTGGCGTGGAGACTCTTCGGGCCGACCTACAAGCCTCGATTCAAGGCTCCTCAGGAGCACCCTTGGCGATTGCCCGGGCGAACGGTGTTTGTTGGAGACGAAGAGTTTCTGGTTCGTGAGGCCGGGCCGGAGGACGGCAATCCGATCCTCCTGATCCATGGGTTAGGGGGTTCTTCGCTCGGAGAGTGGTATCAGATCGGCCCGAAGCTGGCGACGTATCGACGGGTGATCATGGTCGACCATCGCAACCACGGGATGGCTCCTCAGGCATCACAGCGATATGAAGTCGAGGATGTCGCCGACGACATTGCCGCCGTTCTCGATGACCTCGATATCGGGGCAATTGATGTAGTGGGTTACTCGATGGGCGGAGCCATCGCCCAGGCTCTCGCCTACCGCCATCCTGGTCGGGTTTCGAGCCTCGTCTTGATAGCCACATTCGCCTCCCATCCGAAGGAGACGAGATGGATTCGACAGGCGGGCGCCATCGTCACCCGTGCCTGGGAACGATTCACAGGCGTGGGCACTCCCGAGGTTCGCACCGGATACCTCCTTGCCGCCGACGCCGTGGAGCGCCGGCACGCCCGTTGGTTATGGGAGGAGACCCATAGGCGAGTTCCCGACACCGGGGCGCAGGCGACGTTGGCTGCGGTGCGGTTCGACTCGCGGCGCTGGGTCGGCAGACTTGGTATCAAGACGATGGTGGTCATCCCCACAGACGACCTGCTGGTCCCGCCCGCATGGCAATACGAACTGGCCGGCCTAATGCCAGAAGTCAGGGTGGTCGAAGTTGTTGATGCACGTCATGAGGTGGTTTGGACACATCCGGACCGGATTCTCGACGAGTTGAGCTCGTTTCTGACTTGAGGCGACCGGCCTCAGCTCGTGTAGTGGTGGCTGAGTGGGCTTATGAAAGTGAATCCGTCGCGACGTTTCACATATTTCCAGCCACCGTCGTGTTTAGCCCGGTGGTGGTGCCGACGTGGACTATCTGACCATCGTCACCGGTGACCGCGAACCGAAACTCTGCGTTTGGCTGGTCAAGTGCTACTTGTCGGGCGATGTCTGCGATGACCGGGCCGTACCCGGCCAGTTCTTCAGGAGTCTCGGTCATTTCGGTGAGCGTTCTCAAGTCGACCCGGATGTCGACGACGCCTTTGCGTGATGTTTTGGATCGGTGGACGTTCACGAAGTTGTGAGGCCAGACCCATCTCGGCGTCAGCAGCCCTCCGGGTCAAGGTCAGGGCTGTGGCCACTTCGGTGGAGGCGAACTCGAGTTCCACAGGATCAGGTACCCCAACGACAGATTCCAGGGGGTTGGCCTCGGAATGGCGTGTTTACTTGACGAGATGCGATTCTTTATGGTGCGGGCCACGAAAAGCGAGAGAATCGTGATGGAATGAAGGATGACGATGTCGACTGACCCCTACGACCCCCAAGTCGTGGTGCAATCCTCTCCTGTGCCGCGCTCACGGATCGCTGCCTACGTGGCCTTGACCAAGCCGCGAATCATTGAGCTGTTGCTGATAACCACTGTTCCGGCAATGGTTCTAGCCGCAGACGGATGGCCGGGCACATGGCTGGTTCTGACCACCCTGATCGGAGGAACTCTCTCCGCCGGTGGGGCGAACGCCCTCAACAACTACCTCGACAGAGACATCGATGAATTGATGAAGAGGACGCGTGGCCGGCCGCTCGCCCGTCACGAAGTGTCTCCCACCAGCGCCATGGTGTTCGGCATCGTGCTTGGCGCAGCAGGATTCGTTTGGCTGGCAGTAGCCACCAATCTTCTTGCGGCGTCGATCTCCACAGCTGCCCTCCTCTTCTACGTGTTCGTGTACACGATCGCGCTGAAGCGAAGATCAGTTCAGACCATCGTG
>JAUXMQ010000197.1 GCA_030623125.1 Acidimicrobiia bacterium | reverse complement strand
TGGCGAACCCGGGGTTGCACGCTCCGAGGATCAGGTATGGGTCGTGGTCGATACCCAGCTTGTCCTTGATGGTGGCGGCCATGTCGATCTCGCTGACAATCCCGAATCCGTGATCGGCAAGGGCAACCTTGGTCTTGGTGACCGCTGAATCGAAGCTCTCATGCAGGGTCACGCTGAAGTGGTAGGGGGTCAATTCCGCTCCTCGTTGGTGGACTGGCCTGACCGTAGGGAGTTTCGGGTCCTACCCGATAGAGACCTACTACCCATCACAAACGGGCCAAAGGGCGGAGATAGCGGGCGACTTGCCCAACACGTTGACCGCTGATCACCAGGTGGGAACGTAGGAAGTCAGCGTCTTCATGTAGCTGGTTCTCTCGAACACGCCAGGGTCCGGCACCGACGAGTAGCTGAGACTCCCGCGCGCCTGTTCGACCGAGTCGTATCCTCGATCCGAAAGCCAGGACTCCATTCCGTCGCGGACCTCAGTGAGGCGAGACGGGCCATTCTCGAGAAGGGCCGAGGCCATCATGGTCACCGTCGCTCCCGCCAGGAGAGCCTTGATTGCGTCGGAGGCCTCGTGGACACCGGACGTCGCAGCCATGTCGCACTCGACCCTGCCGTACAGGATGGCCAGCCAGCGGAGAACAAGACGCAGCTCTACCGGATCGGACAGGACCAGGTTGGGAGTGACGCCGAGTGTCTCCAGGTCGATGTCCGGTTGGTAGAAGCGATTGAACATGACCAGCGCATCCGCTCCGGCATCTGCGAGTCGGCACGCCATGTCACCCATTGACGAGAAGTAAGGACCAATCTTCACTGCCAGTGGTAGATCGACCGACTTCTTGATCGTCTCCACGAGCTCAACGTAGGACCGCTCCACGTCTTCTGACGTGAGCCCGAGGTCCGCGGCGATTCTGTAGATGTTGAGCTCGAGGGCGTCAATGCCCTGATCAGAGAGGATCTGCGCGTAGAGGGTCCAACCTCCGCTGGAAACACCATTGAGACTGGCGATGACCGGGACACTCACCTCCGCTTTGGCCCTCCTGATGAGATCCAGATAGTCCTCGGGCCCGGTGTTGTAGTCGTCCAGTTGGGGGAAGAACCCACCGGCCGATTCTCCGAAGCCGTCGGCACCCAGCTCGATCGAGAAGTGGACGGCCATCGCGTCGTGCTCGATCTGCTCTTCAAACAGACTGGGTAAGACAACAGCCGGTGCTCCCGCCTCGACCAGAGCGTGGATGTGGTCGATGTCGCCGGTCAGTGGAGATGCCGATGGCACCACCGGATGGGCCAGTTCGAGCCCGAGATAAGTGGTTGAGAGATCTGTGCTCATTCCTCTACCTCCGTGTATTCAGCCGTACGGTGGATTTGCACCATTTGCTCGTATAGATGCCACCGATTGTCGATGTCGTGTTGGGCCTCTGTGAGCAGACGCTCGGCGCCTTCCGGGTCGGCCCTGCCGAGCACCGCGAATCTTGCTTCCTTGGAAGCGAAATCCTTGAACGGGATCTTGGGTTTGCCACTGTCGAGACGCAGCCCCGGTTCTCCGGCGTCCTCCCGGGCCGGGTCGTAGCGATACAGCGGCCAGTAGCCGGTATCGGTAGCGAGCTTCTGGTGGCTCAACTGCTTCGTCATGTCGATGCCGTGCGCGATGCAGGGGCTGTAGGCGATGACCAGTGAGACGCCGCGATGAGCCTCCGCCTCGGCGAGAGTCTTGACGGTCTGTGTGAGGTTGGCTCCCATGGCGATCTGAGCCACATAGACGTTCCCATACGACATGGCGATTTGACCGAGGTCCTTTTTTGCGGTCTCTTTGCCTCCTGATGCGAATTTGGCGATGGCGGCGCGAGGCGTCGCTTTGGAAGCCTGGCCGCCCGTGTTGGAGTAGACCTCGGTGTCGAGCACCAGGATGTTGATGTCTCGACCCGAGGCGAGCACGTGGTCGAGGCCGCCGAATCCGATGTCGTAGGCCCAGCCATCGCCACCAACGATCCAGATGCTGGTTTCGATCAGGGAGTCGGCCACACCTTCCAGCCGTCTCGGGAGGGGGCCTGCCATGTCCCCGAGACGTTTCTTCAACTCGGTGACCTGGGTCCGCTGCTGCTTTACCAGGGCGTCGATGTCGCTCCGATCGAGGTTCTCGACCGTGTCGAGAATGTCGACCGCCAGTTGACCGAGGTCTGGCGCCAATGCGGTTACCAACAGGACGGCGTCCGCGCGCTGGGCTTGGAGGGCAAGTCTCATTCCGAGCCCGAACTCGGCGTTGTCCTCGAACAGGCTGTTCGACCAGGCCGGCCCCGTCCCGTCGGCGTTCACAGTCCAGGGGGTGGTTGGAAGGTTGCCGCCATAGATCGAAGAGCATCCTGTGGCGTTGGCCACGATCATCCGATCGCCCATCATCTGTGTGATCAACTTGAGATAGGGAGTTTCTCCGCACCCCGCACATGCTCCAGAGAACTCGAAGAGCGGTTGCAGTAGCTGTGAGCCTTTCACCGAGAAGGCGTTGACTTGAGACCGGTCCATCTCCGGGATTTCCAGGTAGTACTCGAAGTTGCGACGTTCCCGTTCGAGGTGATCTTCGATGGGCGCCATGTTGATGGCCTTGTGCTTGACGATTTCCTTTGACTTGGCGGGGCAGATCTCGACACAGATGCGACAGCCTGTGCAGTCGTCGGGAGCTACCTGGATCACTATCCGCTTTCCCCGAAGGTCCTTGCCAGTCGATTCCTTCCAGAGGAATCCCTCCGGCACCGGGATATCGGGGTCGAAGGCCTTGAACCGGATGGCCGCGTGGGGGCAGACCAGGGCGCAGCGCCCGCAATCGATGCAGATGTCCGGATCCCAGATCGGGATCTCGTCGGCGATGGAGCGCTTTTCCCACATGGCCGTGCCGGTTGGGAACGCGCCATCAACAGGGAGTGCCGACACAGGCAGCAGGTCGCCTTTGCCTGCCAGCATCATGGCGGTGACGCGCTTGACGAACTCGGGAGCGATCTCCGGAACCGGATCCGAGATCCTCAGGGGGCCTGCCGCCTCTCCGACGGCGACCTCGAATAAACCGTCGATCGCCCGGTCGACCGCCTCCTCGTTTCTCCGGACCACCACCTCGCCCCTCTTGCCGTAGCTGTCCCGGATATGGCGTTTGATGGCGGCAACCGACTTGTCGGCGGGGAGAAAATCGGTGAGGTGGAAGAAGCAGGTCTGAAGTACCGTGTTCACCCTCCCGCCAAGA
Source organism: Acidimicrobiia bacterium (assembly GCA_030623125.1). Lineage (GTDB taxonomy): Bacteria > Actinomycetota > Acidimicrobiia > Spongiisociales > ZC4RG35 > SZUA-217. Next base: position 176 of record JAUXMQ010000197.1, on the reverse strand, counting down.
CCTGTCTCCCGGGCGATCGCTGCGGCGTCGATGGCCCAAACTTTGAGATCCTTCTCCACTATCTGTTCCTGGGCCTCGATCGGCAACCGACCCCAGATTTCGTCTGCCGGATAGGGGCTGTTGAGAAGAATCGTCGCTCCAGGTCGGGCGACTTCCAGGACGTCGATGGACTCCAG
>JAUXMQ010000049.1 GCA_030623125.1 Acidimicrobiia bacterium | reverse complement strand
GCCGGTGTCGCCGATACGCTTCTCATCACCGACGATGAAGAGCTGTCAGCAGGTTTCAGGTCTATGACGGAACGTCTTCACTTGACGCGTAACAACGTGTTCACTCTCGCTGCCACAAGAGCCGGCTACTTGGCCGGTGATGAATGGGTCGACGGGCTATTGGCACTTGTGGCCGACAATGTCGAAGCCCTCGAACAGGGTCTGCCTGGCGAAGTAGATCTCATCAACCCCGAAGGCACATATCTTGCCTGGTTGGACTTCGGGCAACTTGACATGGATATACCCGAGTTGGCGCACTGGCTCGTTGGGGAGGCTCGTCTCGCGCTGAGTCTGGGGCACTGGTTCGGGAGGGAAGGTGCCGGTTTCGCCCGAATGACGATCGCGGCCGACCCGGTCATCATTGACGAAGCAGTCGGGCGTTTGCGGACTGCCGTGGCGAAGAGGTAGCTGCCGACGATGACAGGTTGCGTTAGTGGTGCCCGCCCGAGATGAGGTTTCTCAGGCGTATCAATCCGGATCTTCCCCTGGAGACGGTTGCGGAGGTGCTTGCCGAGGAGTACGGACTCAACGGTGATTTGACACTCCTCGAGAGTGAGCGGGACCAGAATGTGCGTGTCGATACCTCTGTGCGCTCGTGTCTTTTCAAGGTTTTCAATGTAGACGAAGACCAAGCGGCAATCGACTTTCAGATCAAAGGGCTGCGACACATCCAACGGGTCGACCCCGCCGTTCCGGTACCTCGCGTCCTACCCACCCTCAGTGGAGCGGCCACCGGCAGGGTCGTGGGGCCGGATGGCACTAGCCACACCGTGTGTCTCCTGTCATTCCTGGACGGCGTTGTCGCGGGCACCCGGCCCGAATTCGATACACCGGCCTTCCGGCGAAACACGGGGGCGATGTTGGCTCGTCTCGACAGTGCGCTTCGTGGCTTTTTCCATGTCGCTTCCCTTCAGGATCACCCGTGGGACTTGTCTCGGGTGCCTCGCCTGTTGGAGTACACCCGGTATGTCGAGAACGACTCGGCTCGCCGCAGCGTGGTTTCTATACTGGAGCGGTTCCGTGATGACACGCTTCCGGCGTGTGCCCCTCTGCGTCACCAGGTAATCCATCAGGACGGACACACGTGGAATCTGGTCGTTGATCCCGAGGATCCGGCCGAGATTTCGGGAATCATCGATTTTGGGGACATGGTTTACGGTCCGCTGATAAACGAACTAGCGGTCGCCGCCTATCTCTCAGGACGCGCTGCTCGGTCACCGGAGGCCTTGATCGATATCGTGGCTGGTTACGACTCTGTGACGCCTCTGGAGAGGGGCGACGTTGATGTGTTGTTCGATCTCGTGCTGGGACGGATGGCGATGAACCTGATCATCTCCGAGGCTCGTGCCGCGCTGTTTTCAGACGATCCCTCTGACGAATCGGATCCGGAGGTGCTGTGGGAGAGAATTGAGGGCGCTCTCGAGGTGGCATCGGATGTCGAGAACTCAATTCGGCGAACTCTGGGATTCCCGTCGGCCTACGGTGGATCGACTTCCGAACTGCGTGCACGTCGCGTCCTTTCGCTGGGTAGCCATTCACCTCACTTCTACGCAGAGCCTCTTCACGTAACCGCCGCAGAGGGCATGTGGATACACGGCGCTGACGGAAGGAAGTATCTCGACTTCTACAACAACGTGCCGACCGTCGGACACACCAACCCTCACGTCGTCAACGCCGTTGCTCGTCAGCAGGCAGCCCTGAACACCAACACCCGCTACCTCTATTCGACAGTGGTCGAGCATGCACAACGACTCGCCGCCACTCTCGAAAACGACCTTGATGTGTGCTTGTTCGTCAACTCAGGCAGCGAGGCCAACGACGTGGCAAGCCAGATCGTAAAGCACCGGGCGGGCGCCGATGGTCTGCTGGTGATCGCCGGCTCATACCACGGGATGACCGAAGCCGTCTTGGGCATTTCGGATGGAGAGGTCACATCCCGACCTACGAACGTCGCAGCGATCATGGCTCCCGATGACTTCCGCCAGGACCCGGTTACCCCTGCCCGTGCTACCGCCGAAGCCGAGAGCGCCATAGGCCGGATGAAGGAAGTTGGGCACGAGTTGGCAGGGTTCTTCATCGACCCGGCTATGACTTCGAGCGGAATCCCGAATGTTCCCTCGGGGTTCATCGACGCCATCGCGGGGGTGATCCGAGCCCATGGCGGCCTCGTGGTTTCGGATGAGGTTCAAGCGGGGTTTGGTCGGACCGGCGTGATGTGGGGCCATGAGCGGGAGGGTTTCGTCCCCGACATTGTGACCATCGGGAAACCTGTGGGCAACGGGCAGCCGCTCGGTGTTGTGGTCACCAGGCGAGAGATTCTCGACAGTTTCATGGAGCAGACGGAACTGTTCAGCACGTTCGGTGGCAATCCGGTCTCGTGTGCCGCGGGCCTGGCTGTGCTGGATGTGATCGAGAACGAGGGCCTTGTCGCCAACTCGGCGTCCGTCGGCCGATATCTCAAAGATTCCCTCATCCAGTTGGCACAAACCCAGCGTCTTATCGGTGATGTACGTGGTAGCGGCTTGCTGGTGGGCCTCGAACTAGTCAGCGACCGGGACAAGAAGATCCCAGCCGCCGGCGAAACTGCTCTGCTGGTCGAACTGATGAGGGAAGCAGGCGTCTTGGTCGGCACTTCAGGACGCCAGCAGAGTGTTCTCAAGCTGCGGCCGCCACTCATCGCCCGCCGTCAGCACGTCGACATCTTCATCGATGCCCTCGACTCCTCGCTGCACGAAGTCCACCGAAGGGGCGCTTGATTCCCATGCGGCCGGCGAGAAATGCCATGGAGAATCCGGAGCTCTTTACCTGAGACGGCTGAAGCGGGCGACGGCCTGATTGAATCGGACGGGTGCTCCCATGCTCATCTGGTTGACCACATCGATCACTGTTTGGCTGGGGTTTCCATAGAGTTCGATCTTGGTTGTTCCTTCGAGAAACTCGTATGCGCTCCTTATCTTCTCCCCTGCGATTTGGATATGAAACAACACGGAGTCCTCATCCGGATGAATTTGAATGACGGTCATTTCGTTGGCTTCGTCATCGACGTTGACCTCGAAGTGGTTGATACGTGGATGGTTTGGTTCGAGGAAATCCGCAAGGTCACGGGAGGCTGATTTTGCTGTATCGAGCATTCCAGGTTTGATCGCGTGGGTCCCAATGAATATCAGCGGTTCGGGCATGACAGGCAGCCTTTCTCGTTTACCTTGACACTATGTCAACTACAATACGAACCCGGCATCGCTCAGTCAAACGATTTCCACGGATGGTTCTCCTTGCAGTGGAACTGTCAGCATTGAGAGCTCAAGCAGCTTCCAGATTCGTTCCTTGTATTGATCCTCCGTCCAACCGATTTCTCTGGTGAGTTCCCTCCAAGGTCCGGGCATTGTGATCGTATACACAAGGTCTGCAGCTTCGGCGGGGGTCCAGTCGTTGGCAAGTCGTCCCTCGCCCGCGATTCGTTCGGTTACCCCGAGTAGGAGAGCTTGTCGTCGATTCATTCGGTTCCTCCACCCCGCGGTTAGTGCTTCATCGTTATATTGGCCTGCCTCCAATACCTGAGTCATCCGATCGATCTTCCTGGTGTACCAGCTCATCGTTTCGACCCACCGTCGCAACGTTTCAACACCGGTAGGAGCCCCGAATACATAGGAGCGAAGCTTCTCTGAGCCGAGGCTGACATCCACATAATCCACCAGAGCGACGAAAAGGCCCGATCGATCGCTGAAATGCAGATAGATCGCCTGACGCGAGACATCAGCCTTCTCAGCAATCTCAGCCAAGGTCGGCTCTGAACCCTTCTCCTCTAGAAGGTCCCAAGCCTCCGCGAGGATGCGCTGTCGAGTATCGATGTCTCCGTAATGCGAAGAACTACTTGACATAGGGTCAATCTATCATGCATGATGACTTGACACCGCGTAAACCGCCAATCTAGGAATTCGCACGAGGAGCACAGATGATCACCGCAAGTCACACGGTTGACATAGACAGACCAGCCCACGAAGTCTTCGACTTTGTTGCTGACCAGCGGAACGAAGCCAAATGGCACACCGACGTTCTGGATGTTGAGCCGAAGGGCCCGATTCTGCTAGGGAGCACCGTTACCTGGCTGGTCAAATTCATGGGTGAGAACCGTTATGTGAGCGACGTGACCGAGTTTGACGCTCCTCGCCTCATTCAACTCGCCACGCGGGAGGGCCCACTGAAACCGACACTGACCCACAGGTTCGTTTCAAAAAATGGGGCGACCCGTTACACCCGTTCCGTGAGCATCCCGGTCGAAGGCATGTTCCGTCTTGTCGCTCCGATCATGAAAGCCACCGGCGCTGCTCGCAGGCGAAACGCACACTTCGCAGAGAATCTCAAAGCCCTCTTGGAGCAGTCCACGATCAGCAGGTGATGGTTGGGCTTTCGGGCGAGTGACTCAGATATGTCAACTGTCGTTGGGCTCGATTAGATCCTCGGTGTTGTGGAGCCATCTCTCTGTCACCGCGGTGAACGATGTGGTCGGGGCACTAGCCAGGAAACACCATTTGGTGCACGGCGTCCTCTTCGCCTTGTGTTGGCACGAGGAGCCGGTCGAAGACCGGCTCCTTGTTAGCGTTGTGTTCGACTGAGGTTGGGAGCCGGATGGCATGTCGGAACAGGGTTGACCCGTGGGGAGATCTTCACGCCGTTTCGGCACGTGGCATGTTCACCGGGAATCGCGGCTGTCTCGTTGATGACGACAGGCGGCTGAGACGTCATCACAACGGCCCACTTTGGATCGTCTGTCGTCTCGAGTTCGAGGGCTTCAACCAGCCTCTCGATGCTCCGAGGATGTGGACCCCCTTGTTCTTCCTCGACGATGCCGTGGCCTTGGCCGCCGGTCATCGACCTTGTGGGTACTGCCGGAGAACCGAGTATCGGTCGTTTCGAGATGCGGTGACCGTCGCGACAGAATCGGACCGCCCTCTTCTGGCGGGAGAGTTGAATCGGATGCTCAACGCGGAGAGGCATCGGCAGGGTCGTGGTTTGGACCGTGCGGGAGACAGGATCCGGTGGACCGGCGATCTGGATGTGGTGCCGACGGGCACTGTTGTCATCCTCCCAGGATCGGACGATCCCCACCTTGTGACAAGCAACCACCTGCAGGCGTTTGCCTTCGACGGATGGCGGCCCCCCGTCGAGCGTCCCCAACATGTCACTGTGGAGGTGCTGACCCCGCCAACCACGGTGGCGGCGCTCAGAAACGGATACGCCCCCACCCTCCATCCAAGCGCCACCACTTGAGACGGTCTCTCCCGGAGGAGGGTGGTGAGATCTTTTTCGCGGGCTGGTTGGATTCACTGGACAACACTGTCGCTCCGGCGTATATGTAGAAGTGCAGAGCCTGTGGAGCGAGACGGGAGCTGGGTGCCTACCCAGCTGAGAAACCGACTGTAGGAGTCGGTGACCGTTACACCGGTCGGGTAATACCGGCGGGAACACGTTCGACAGGCTCTGTTTTTCTCTGCTCCAGTCTTGGTGAGATTGACCCGGCGATGACCGTCACGTGTTGACCTACGGGGTCTTCGACTCCAGACGCGCCGCCGTGCCTGCCGCCCGTGCCGAGAGGTCGAGCCAAAGCTGGGCCGACCCCTCATGTTCCGCCCCAAGATCGGTCCACCGACTGGCGGCTTGCTCGTATACCTCCACTCGAACTGTCGTACGGTCTGTCTGGAAGACAACCGCTCCAGACCACAGCGATTCGGTCCACTTCGGCCAGCGGTCACCGGGGTCGACCGGCCCATACGAATCCTCGCCCTCTATGAAGATCCCTTCTGTGCCCGGGAGCGCGGGTGCGATGCGTGCCTCGTTTGCCAGGCGAAGAAGCAGGTCGCGGTCGAGATTGGCTCGAGCGCCATACCGTGGATAAACGCGACTCACACTGTCGAGCCATGGGATAGCCCAGGCAGCGATTCGATCTCCCATCAGGAACTTTCGTGCCTCATATGCCTGTGTAGCGACGTCCGGCGTCCCCTCCTCCCATCCACGCTCCTCGGCCCGGGCGAGCCCGGCGGCGAATAGGGCAAGCGAGGAGAGGTCGTCCCCCTTTAGCGCGTGGCCCCATTCGCCGGCCCTTCGAGCGAGGTCTTCGGTCGGGTCATAGAAGATAACCGTGTCCTTCTCTGTGGGGGGCCGATCGGCCCACAGATCGGGAATGGCCTCGTGGCTCCAGTGGTCGGCAAGACCGGCCCAGAGTTCCTTCTCGGCCAGGGCTCTCTCAGTAGCGGTAGGCATCCGGCGTCGGCTTCACCGGTCGGTCCAGCCACAGGGGTCTTCGGTTCCCGTCAGGGCCGGGTCCGGGCTTGGTCATCTCGAGCCACTTTTCGAATACCTGGGTGCTCTTGGCGGTGTCGACGACCACGTCCCCGTATTGGTCGCCCTCCTGAGCCGTGGTCAAGGTGACACGCTGGTGCCAGGCGTGCATTCCCGACACCGGATCCGGATGGACCGGGAATGCCAGGTTCTGATTCACCCCCGGATCTTTCCACCAGATCCTTGATGAGTCGGGGTCGTCAGACTCGAAAGGCTCTATGCCCTTCAACTGGCGGAGTCGCCATTTGCCATCCCCGAGTTGGTCGATGTTGACCAGCGCCGAGCTCCAACGCTCGTTCCCGGTCTTGTCCTCCTGACGCCAGCGACCCATGTGATGCGAGGCCGCCACCACGCCGGGTCGGATGCCCTCGGTTCGCCAGGCACGCATGACGAACCATCCAATGTCGGTGGTGATCCGAACCATCTCGCCGGTCTCGAAACCGAGGGCATCCGCGTCGACGGGATTGACCCAGAGGGGATGCCCATGACTGATCTCGTACAGATATTTGGCGTTGCCCGACCGGGTGTGAATCAGAGTCGGCAGACGAAAGATCGGGAGCAAGATGCGCTCATTTCCTCCGAGATCCAGGTCACGCCAGTTGACGTGCGACTTGAGATAGGTGGGAATCGCCTCCTCGCCCCATCCCCAGTCGTCCATCGTCTCGGAATACCACTCGAGCTTCTGGGAAGGTGTCTTGAAGCCCGTCTTCAGCTCACCGTCGATACTGACTCCGTTCCTCGGGTCGGCAGGCGGGCGCTCATGGACCTCGTAGATGTCGCGTTCCACCTCAAATGCGCCGTACTTCCGCATGAAACCGAGCGGGTCAAGACCTTCCTTCTGAGCTGCCTCGGGAAGACCGGGAACACTGTTCTCGAACATCCAGCCGTAGTACTCGTCGACCGAAACCGGTCGGCTCGGGTCGTTGGGCGATTCGAACCATTTCCTGATCCCGAGCGATCCGTCAGGGTCGATGTGAAAAGAGAGGTCGAACCAGAACTCGGTTTCCTCCCACACTTCCCCGGGGTTGGCCTCGTATGTCCGGTTGAAGGTCTTGCCGTCTCGCTCGCCGGCCACACGGAGCACCGGCTGACGGAAACCAAGCCATTG
>JAUXMQ010000106.1 GCA_030623125.1 Acidimicrobiia bacterium | reverse complement strand
CCACACGGCCACCGCTGCGAACTATCCGCCCGTCACCGGTGACAATCGTCGTCTCCAGGATGCGCTCCCGAGTTCCATACAGACGCCCTCGGCGAAGAGCCTCCGCACCTGCCGCTATCGCTCCACCGACGGTTGACGCTCTCGGGACTTCCGGAAACACCGCGGTCTGGTTCTCAGTTTCGAGCCTGGTTTCGAGGTCGGCGATCCGTGCCCCGGCCCCTACGACCAGAGTCAGGTCGCCAGGCACCCAGGACTCGACCTCACCGAGACGCTCCATCGACATCACAATGTCCGGAGGGGGCGGTGCTCCGTACCCGGAACGGGTGCCACCACCCCGGACCTGGACCTTGAGACCCTTCTCGGTGGCGTGGTGAAGAACCGAGGCCACATCGTGGTTGCTCTTCGGTGCGACTGTCAGCTCGGCATCTGGAGCGTCCTCGAGTTCGGCCGCCAGTCTGGTGATGTGTGGCGGGTGGTAGGTCAAACCCAGGCGCCCTCCGGAACCTCGCGGCGTACCCCGCCAAAATCGAAGCATCGAGACCCGTCGGGTAGGACCTTCCTCGGGTTGAACAACCCCGTCGGGTCAAAGACCTCCTTCAGACGAGCCTGGGCGTCGAGATCGATTTCGGTGAAAGCCACTCTCATCAGGTCTCGCTTCTCGAGACCGATGCCATGCTCACCAGAGAGGGCTCCTCCCACTTTGAGGCACGCGGCCACGATTTCATCACCGGCCTTGTGGACTCTCTCATTGATGCCCGGCTCGCTTGCGTCAAAGGCGATGAGGGGATGAACGTTGCCGTCGCCGGCATGGAACACGTTGAGCAACGTGAGGTTGTAACGATCGGCGATCTCATAAATCGTCTTCATCGTCTCGACGAGCTTGGTCCGGGGCACGACAGCATCGTGAAGGTAGTAGTCGGGCGCCAGCTGGGCCATCGCCCCGAACGCAGACTTTCGGCCCTTCCAGAGAAGGGCACGATGCTCCTCGGTTGTGGCGACCTGAACATCTCTGGCGCCGTTGGCACGTCCAATCTCGCCAATCTGGCCGGCTTGGGAGTCCACGCCTTCCAACTCGCCGATCACCTCCGCCAGAAGCACAGCGGCTGCATCGGTGGGCAGTCCGGCATGTAGCCAGTTCTCCACTGCCGTCGTCATGCGCTGGTCCATGAGCTCGAGGGCGGCCGGGACCATGCCGGCGGCGATTATCTCCGATACCGTGGCAACCGCTCCTTCCATGGTGGGAAAATCGAGAAGCAGCGTCCTTACCTCCGGTTCGATGGGCAGGAGACGAACCAGGGCTCGGGTGACGATGCCCAGCGTTCCCTCGGATCCCACGATGAGACCCTTGAGATCGAGACCGGGTGAATCTGGAGCCAGACCACCCAGAATCACGATCTCACCATCGACTAGGACGACCTCGAGACCGAGAACATGACTGGTCGTGCTGCCCTCCGACAGGGTGTGCGCACCCCCGGAGTTGTTGGCTACGTTTCCGCCGATAGTGCAGGCGGACTGCGACGACGGATCGGGCGCGAAGTGCAGACCGAACGGTGCCGCCGCCGCGCTTAGGTCTAGATTGATGACACCGGCGCCGACCCATGCGGTTCGATTATCCGGGTCGATCTCCACCGAATTCAGGGCTGTGGTGGTCAGCACGATTCCGCCCTCGGTCGGGCTCGCCCCGGCAGTGAGCCCCGTCCCTGCCCCGCGGGCCACTATTGGGACACCATGCGAAGCGGCGACCTGAACGACGGTCGCCACCTGCTCAGCCGATTGAGGGAAGACGACAAATGTCGCTTCGCCTCTTATGAGCGATGCGTCCTTCGAGTAGATGTGCAGCTCCAGCGGCTCCTCGAGGACGTTCTCGTGCCCGAGGGCCTGGCGAAGATCTGTGAGCAACGTCATGTCGTGAGGGTACCGCCTACCTGTCAGCCGCGAACCTTCTGAAACCTTTTGTGAAGATCCACGCGGGCATGAGCCGCGAAGATCTTCACAAAGCAGTTATTGGGACGCGCCCCAACCCCCGCCGCCGGGTGTCAGCACGACGAGTCGGTCGCCCGGCTCGACATCGACAGTCACTTTGCCGGGGAGACGCTCCCTCTCGCCGTCGCGATGGATCAGCCAGTCCTCGCCAACCTCGCCGGGCCGGCCCCCCGCCAGCCCCCAAGGCTTATTGCGCCGTCGCTCACCCATCAATGACAGCGTCGCCGGCACCTCGAAAAGGATCTCACGGCGAATGCCCTCGCCACCCCGATAGCGACCCTGGCCACCGCTCCCCCTCCGCAGGGTGTAGGCAGTCACCCGGAACGGAAAGTGGGTGTGCAGAGCTTCGATCGGTGTGTTCTGGGTGTTGGTCATCCCGGTCTGGATACCTGATTGACCGTCCCGGTATGGACGAGCCCCTTGGCCTCCCGCCACCGTCTCGTAGTAGGCGAACCCGTCGTTGCCGATGAGAACGTTGTTCATCGTCCCCTGCGACGCCGCCGGAACGTGGTCCGGCGCCGCCTGGGCGAGAGCCCCGAGCAGGACATCAGCAATTCGCTGGCTTGTCTCGACGTTGCCTGCCGCCACGGCCGCGGGTGCCAGCGCATTCACGATCGAGCCCTCTGGCGCCAGCAGGGAAAGAGGCCGATAGCACCCACCGTTGGCAGGAATGGTCGGATCGGTGGCGACTCGAACCGCGTAGTAGAGACAAGATCGGGTTACCGCCTCCACGGCATTGAAGTTGGCCTCTACCTGGGGATCCGATCCGGAGAAGTCGGCAGTCAGTGACTCACCGTCGATGGTCACCCTCACACGGATCGCAACGTCTCTGACCCCATGTTCCATGAAATCCTCGAACTCATAGGACCCGTTGGGCAAGACATCGAGGGCAGCGGTCATACGACGCTCGCCATAGCTGAGCAAGGCCTGGGCAACGCTGTCGTATCGGTCAAAGCCCTCGGTCTCCACCAATTCGACCAGCCGTCTCACCGCAACCGCGTTGGCGCCCATTTGAGCATCGAGATCCCCTCTCCTCTCCCACGGAGTTCGGGACGCGGAGACGAACGGGCCAACGAACTCATCCACCCAGGCTCCATCCCGAACGGCGACGGTCGGAGGGACCCGATGCCCTTCCTGGTCAACCGTCACCGCGTGGGCAGGCATCGACCCGGGAGCCTCACCACCGACATCGGCATGGTGCGCCCGATTAGCCACCCAGGCGACATGGCGGCCGTCGGCAAACACCGGAGCAACGATCGTGAGATCGTTGAGATGGGTGCCTCCGTGGAACGGATCGTTCACGGCGTATTGGATCCCGGGCTCGGGATCGAAACCCCGAATACAGGCCGCCACCGACTCCGGCATCGAGCCGAGATGCACCGGGATGTGCTCGGCTTGCGCCAGCATCTCCCCGCCTGCCGTGAAGACGGCCGCCGAACAGTCCGCCCTCTCTTTGATATTCGGAGATAAAGAGGTGCGTCGAAGAACGCCGCCCATCTCTTCTGCGATGGCCGAGAAACGGTTGCGGGCGACCTCGAGTGTGATCGGGTCGATCATCGATCGACCAGTTCACTGATGTGCTTGGTGGCCTCGCGGAACGACAACCCCGACAATTCCTCCCTGTGCTCATTGACGAAACCTGCAACCAGGTCGGCGTCTGTCTTGGCGTACTCACGAAGTGCCCAGCCGATTGCCTTCCTGATGAAGAACTCCTCCTCGAATGCTCTCCGTTCGCAGAATCGGAACAATCGCTCGGGGTCGGTATGCTCCTTGGCGCCGACTTGACAGATGATCGCCGATCGCCGCAACCACAAGTCGTCGTCATCGATCCAGGTGTCCACCGTCGGCCACGTGCCGTCGGCGTGGTTGATGACGAGGTGCCGCACCATGTGGGTGGCGGTCTCATCGACGAAATCCCACCAGGCCCCTTCGGTGATCATCCTGCGAAAGAGCGGAAGTGACTCCGGGACCATGTACTGCCGGTGACTGACGGCAACACCCTGAGCCAGATACTTCTCCTCGCGATGGGGAAGGGCCCACAGAGCGAGAACCAGACTCTCGTACTCATCGCGGTCCTCCGGAGCGAACTCCCTGACCAGTCTTCGAAGAATCGGTGTCCTCCCCGGCTTCTGCACTCCGTAGAAAGGCATGTCGGTCTTCATGTATGCCTGCATCCCGGCGGCCTTCTCTGGGTTGGCGGCCGCGGCGAGGGCCCCGGCAACATAGACGCGGGCTTCGTTGATCGAGACACTCATACGGAGATCTCCAGCGTGCCGTCGCCAAGAGTTTCGAGACGGTTCCCTTCCTGGATCAGAACGGCCGAGTTCGCCTCGATGATGGTGGCCGGCCCCTCAACTACGAATCCGGGAGGCAGAGTCTGACGGTCCCATACGCCTTCCCGAACAACGGGATGCAAGTCGTTGGCGGGTCCGGGGACGTCGTCCCAGGACAACGGGGCCTCGCCAGTGGCGGTGACCCGCAGATTGACGAGTTCGACTGCCTCATCAGGTCTGGCGAAGCCAAACATCTGGAGATGAGCGGACTCGAAGCGATCTCTCACCACCGGCCACCTCCGGCCGGCTTCGACCTCAAGCTCATGGGATTGACCGATATATCGCACATCCGCCGTGACACGAGTGGACAACTGCTCGAAGCCGAAGATGTCGCTGAACCGAGCTGAAGCCTCGGCAGTCAGACGGCCGATCTCAGCTTGGAGCCTGCCGTCGTCTTCCGGCATCATCACCGTGCGAGCGGCGTCGACCCTTGGTGCTGCCAGGAGAAGGCCCAAAGCGGAGAACACACCGGACAGCGGCGGAACAAGCACTTTCCTGATGCCGAGCCCACGAGCCAGCCGGGTGGCGTGGAGACCACCGGCGCCGCCAAATGCCACCAGGACCGCCTCCCGTGGATCGGCGCCCTCCTCGACAGACACAGACCGAAGGGCATGCTCCATATGACTGTCCACTACTTCGAGCATCCCGGAGGCAGTGGCATCCACCGAAAGACCAAGCGTGTCCCCCAAAGAGTCGAGGGCATCACGAGCGGCGTCAGCATCGAGGGGGACCGATCCACCCATCGCCAGGTCGGGGGGGAGGTTTCCCGTGACGATGTTGGCATCGGTCACGGTCGCGTCCGACCCACCGCGGCCATAAGCAGCCGGGCCAGGAACTGCACCCGCCGAGCGGGGGCCGACCCGAAGAGCGCCACCAGCGTCCGCCCACCCGACGCTTCCCCCCCCGGCACCAATGGTCCGAATCGGGACTGACGGCACTCGATTGACTCGCCCTGCCACGTGATGGCCGGACCCGACGGCAAGCACTCCATCGGTGATTCGGCAGACATCGGTAGATGTCCCACCCATGTCGAAGGACAGCACGGTCTGATGCCCGTG
>JAUXMQ010000128.1 GCA_030623125.1 Acidimicrobiia bacterium | reverse complement strand
GCCAAGCGTCCTGCGAGAGACCAACCCCGGCTCCGCGCAGCGAGATGGGCAGCCACGCCCACGATCAGCATCAGCAGCCAGACGGACACCGTGCTGGGCGAGGCGATATCCAACCAACCGAGGTATGGGATCGATGCCGTTGCACCTACTGCAAACGCAGCGACGGCGATGGCGCCGATCGGCCGCCAACCACTTGTGAAAGACACTCCCAGCGTGTACACGGATTGCTCCAGCCCGACTACCAGCGCAATCAGAAAGGCACTCCGGTTACGGTGCAAGACGACAATTCACCCGGGGCGTTGGCGTTGAGCTCCGCGTGGCTGCTGGCATCACGATGTGGTGCTGGCAACCAGGCTCACACCTCACATTGAAAGGACTCTCTTGACAAAGTTTGCCTACTTCTGTGGACACGAGCAGTGGCAGCCCGAGGATCTGGTTTCCCATGCCGCCCTTGCCGAAAAGGCCGGATTCGACATGGTTGTCGTGTCAGAGCATTTCCACCCGTGGGTCGATGACTCGTCGGCCTCTGGCTTCGCCTTCTCGACAATCGGGGCCATGGCAGAGGCAACGGAGAGTCTCGAATTCGCCACCGGAGTAACCACTCCATTGTTCCGATATCACCCGGGGGTGGTAGCCCAGGCCGCCGCGACGCTTGATCGGCTGTCTGGTGGACGGTTCACACTGGGAGTCGGCACTGGCGAGAACATCAACGAGGGGCCCCTCGGTTACCAGTTCCCGAGGTATGCCGAGCGCAACGCTCGCATGTCTGAGGCGTTGCAGATCATGAGACGGCTTCTCAACGGCGACAAGCTCACATTCGACGGCGATTACTACCGGACCGATCGGGCCCGGCTCTACTCGCCCCCACTCGGACCGGTGCCGATCCTGATGGCGGCCGGGGGGCCGAAGTCGGCCACTCTCGCCGGTCAACTCGCCCAGGGAGTGATCACATCGGTCAAAGACCCGGCCGAGACCATCGAGCGGGTGACCGACCCCTTGAAAGCCGCTGCCTCCGAGGCCGGCAACCCTGATCCGACAGTGCTGACGACACGTTGGTCACTGTTTGCATCCAACGAAGACGAGGCCTGGGAGGCGCTCCACTCCTGGCGAGGTCTGCGTGCTCCCGGAAGGCTCGAGGCAGTCGATCCGCAGACGCTCAGGGAACGAGCCGACGAACTCCCCCGTGAAGAGGTTCTCGGTCGTTACAGCCTTGTCGACACCGCCGATCAGATCGTCGAGGTCTACCGGCCACTCGTGGAGGTCCTGAAGGCCGACATCGTCACCTTCCAGATGGCCTCCCTCGACCAACCCGCCCTCATCGATCTTCTGGGCAGCGAGGTTCTCCCCGCCCTCAAGTCGCTTTCCCATTAGAGACAGGTTCAGCCGACCCGGGTGATCAGCTCCACCAGTTGGACGAGTTGCTGTATCACCCCCGGTGACAGCCCGGGCAGGGTGGTTGCCACCAGAAGTGACGGGACGATGCTCTTCAACTCGGTGAGGATCATCAGGGCGTCTTCGGTCTGTGTGCTGAGCAGTCGCTCCACAGGGGGGAGCATCTTGTCTGCGAGCCCCGGACCAAATGAGGCAAAGAGGTCGACCCGATAGCCGTCGTCGTCTCGAAGCATCATCACACGATCACCACCGGCCTCGGGGGTGATGACGATCGTCTCAAAGTCTTCGGCGTCCTGACTGACCGTGGGGCCTTCGGCGGTGGTGACCGTCCCTGTGAGATAACTCCCCGAGCCCTGGGCAAACCCTGCCCAGAAGTTCGCAGCAACCGCGACGTCGCCGCTTCTCAGAGCATCGGCCACCTCACCAAGGGTCGCTCCTTCGGCGAGAGAGGCCAGAGCGGCATGATCTGGCATGGCAAGGTGACTGGCCGCATTGAAATCCGGGGCGTTGAGATGCTCGATGAGCTCCAGGACGGCATCTTGAGGGGTGTCCGCTCCAGGGCCCACGGTGTCGGTCGGTGAGACGATCTCGCCACCTCCGCCACAAGCGGCTAGCACCACCGCAACCACCAGGAGAAGTCGGCTAGCTCTCATCGCCCACATACCCGGGAAGCCTCCCTGCCGTCCACACGCTCCGGCGTCGCTCTGCGACGTTGAGACCCAACGCCAGCCACAGCCAAGTCAGGTAGACGAGACCTGCTGCCTCCTTTACCCAACGCCAGGGGTCGGACAGGGCGCGCTCCCATGCCAGCGACCAGAACGGAGCCTCCCCGGCAGGAATCTCCAAACCGAAGAACGGCCAGAGAAAGACATCCTGGTTCACCCACATGGCATCCAATACGAGATGAAACAGCCACCCGATCCCCAATGCCATCCAGGCGCGTCGTCGGCGTCCTCGCCGGGTCAGCACGAGAACCAGAGCCATGTAGAGGCTGGGCAAGATCAGGGAGTGAAACCAAAGCTCTCCTGTGGAGTAGCGGTCGGCCAGAAAAAAGGTCCCGATCGGTAGATCGATCAGGTCGGAAAGGATCGCACCAAGGAACAGAAACCGGACATCGACCTTGGGGTCACGAAAGATCCACCGGAAGAGCCAGAGGCTCGCCCCAAAGTGCCAGAACAGCATGGGTCAGGCGACGAGGATCCTGCGACAGTGCACACACCGAGGCAAATCGGAGCTGAACGCCTCCTCCTGCTCTGCGGGCGAGAAAGCCATGTGGCATCCACCACAGACGTTGTGGTCGTATGAGGCAACAGCCACGCCCTCTTTGATCCGTCGCAGGTTCTCGTAAAGGTCCATGAGGTCGTCATCTATCAGACGAACGGCTTCCCTCTTCCGCTCCTCTTTGCGTGCCAGTTCCGCGTCGATCTTCTTCCACTGCTCCTTGATGGATGCTTCAAGCTTCGCCTTCTCGCTGGTCGCAACCGCGATCTCGGATTCGAGAGCCGCGACCTCGTCCCGGGCCGGATCAATGTCCTCCAACATCTGGAGGACCCTCTCCTCCATTGCCTCATCCTGTCCTTTCAGCCCCTGAACCTCGAGACGCATGTATTCGGTCTCCCGGGCGCTCATTCCACCGGCGAACAACCGGGTCTCGTGCTCCTTCAGCTTGGCCTCGAGGATCTCGAGTTCGCCATCAGACTTGTCCAGTTGAAGATCGAGCTGTCTCAGAATGTCGGCCGAGGCGTCTCTCTTCGCCTCGAGCTCTTTGAGCCTGGAGTCGACGGTCTTATAGAGCTCCAACTCTGGAAGCGACTGTCGTTTCTCGAGGAGACGATCTATCTGAAGATCCAGGCTTTGCACATCGAGGAGATCGGCGAGACTCGGTAGCTCCATCAAGTTGGGGAGGCTAGTGGTCTGTCGCTCGATTGATGCCGCGGTGTCACCGAGGGCCGGTGAGACCGGGTAGCTATTTGGGCGACCGACCACTAGAGGCGATCTAGGTCCATGTTTGCGGGTCGATGTTTGTCAGATCGACCACCTCCACATCAGAGACACCGACAATGAGATCGACAAGGGCCCGCATCCCGGGCCGCTCGGTGGCCGTATGGCCAGGATCGATGATCGCAAGGCCAAGATCTCCCGCCCTAACTGCCCGATGGTGAGGGACGTCGCCTGTCACCAGAGCGTCCGCTCGATCAGCGGCTGAGGCAATGAAGTCCGAACCGGACCCGGGGACAACTGCCACCCGGTCGAGATGAGCATCCCGATCGCCGGTAATTCGCAGACCATTGGCACCGAAGGCATCCGAAACAAGAGCGTCGAGCGCGGCAAGCGTGGCGTCGAAGTCACCAACTCGACCGATGTCGGGGACGCCCTCCGCTGGGTCACCGCCAAACGGCTCCAGCTCCCGAAGTTGGAGTGTGGATGCGAGGGCATCGGCGGTTCCGCCGGGGGCGGCGTCAAAGTCGGTGTGAGTCACAAGGAGGTTCACCCCCATCGACACCAGGCGAAAAGCGCGAGCCTCGGCGGAGCGTCCGGCCAGCAACCGGTTGGTCGGCTCGAAGAGAAGCGGGTGATAGGTCACCAGCAAATCGACAGACGTCTGCTCCAGAGCCTCGATGACCTCTTCGTTCACCTCATGACAGACGCCGGCACGCTCGACCGACGCGTCCGGGTCGCCGAGTTGGAGACCGACAGGGTCCCAGGAGGCAGCGTTCTCGGGTCGGGTGCGCTCTGCCAGCGCCTCGGTGAGATCACGAACTTGTGACACACCCAGGATCGTAGAGACCGACGTATCCTCCTCTGCGGAATGGACCTCTCCCCCGCACTCGGTTGGCAACCACCCGACCACTGGCAGAAGCTCACCGTTGTCGACTCACATGCCGGCGGCGAGCCATTCAGGGTGGTGATCGAGGGCCTGCCAGCCATCCCTGGCGAGACCGTATTGGAGAGACGCCGCTTCGCTCAGGACAACCTCGACGAGTTGAGGATCGCGCTGATGTGGGAACCCCGGGGACACGCCGACATGTACGGAGGTTGGATCGGCCCACCCGTCGAACCCGACAGCGATCTATCCGTGTTGTTTCTTCACAACGACGGTTTTTCCACCATGTGTGGTCACGGGATCATTGCGCTGACCAAAGTCGTACTCGACAGCGGAATCCTTCAGCTCCAACCGAACGAGACCACGATCCGAATCGACACGCCCGCCGGCCAGGTGACTGCCACGCCGAGTATCGAGAATGGACAAGTCACCTCGGTTCGGTTCCGGAACGTACCCTCTTTCGTCACCGAACTCACCTCG
>JAUXMQ010000064.1 GCA_030623125.1 Acidimicrobiia bacterium | reverse complement strand
TGGAGCTCAACGCCGACGCTCCGGGTGAATTGTCGTCTTGCACCGTAACCGGAGAGCCTTTTACATTTGGTCGCCGATGGTCGATGAAGCACAAATCCGGATGGGCCCGTGGATCATCCCGGGTCGCGATGGTTTGGAGATGAGCGTATACCTGAGCGTCATCCTGATTGCGCTGGTAGTCGGGCTGGAGCAATCCCTCGATACCGGTGAGGAGTTACTGCTCATTTGGGGGACGTCGATCGGTTTGACTCTCGCCCACATTTTCGCCTTCCGCCTGGCATCGGTGTACGCGCTGGGAGTGTCTTTCACAAGTGGTTGGCGGCCGATCGGTGCCATCGTCCTCGCTGCGTTTGCAGTAGGTGCAACGGCATCGATCCCATACCTCGGTTGGTTGGATATCGCCTCGCCCAGCACGGTGACCATCTGGATGCTGATGCTGATCGTGGGCGTGGCTGCCTATCTCGCTGCGCGAAGCCGGGGTTGGTCTCTCGCAGGGACGCTTGGCCTATACGTTGATGATTCTCGCTATTTCGGCATCAGTTTCAGTGATCAAGTATCTGTTGACCCATTGAGCCGAAACGCGGTGGGGCACTCGACTGAAACCACGGTCCGGGGTTCGAGCTCAAAGGGGGTATGGCCCAAGTCGTCCCCAGAGGATCACCAATAATCCCGATACGATCAGGAAGGTGAGTATCGCATATGCGCCGTTCCTGGTTCTCCGCCAGTGAAGCAATCCCTTCCAGGTTTGGAGGACGACGAGAGCAGACGCTGCCAGAGGTGCCAGCATCTCGACGCCTCCGATGAAGATGGGGAGTAGCAGGCCTATCGATGCCGCCAGTTCGACCCCACCGAGGGCACGGAAGCCTGAATTCGAGAAGTCCAGGGCATGGGGGAGAATCGAGGAGAGTGCTTCTCTTGACCAGAAGAGCTTGGAAGCTCCGGACGCGAAGAAAAAGAGTGCGAGCGCTCCCTCTAGAAAGAGTAAGAATAATTCCATCAGTCTGTGACCCGGTCGTTAGCCGCGGATCGCCACGCTAGTGCCCAGGGCACTAGTGCAGCTTCGCGGAAGTTGGGAAAGGTCAGGCAAGAGGGTTCTTTGCCTTCGGAACGTTGGTCAGAACAGGGTTTCTGCCTCGACTGCCTCTCTCAGGTCCTCGTCGTTGTTGCGTACCGAGTTGACCTTCCTGGAGACCGCGTGCTCCATCAGAACATCCTCCTCGATCGGGACCAGAAGGGAGCGTGCCGCCTCCGGATCGGTGAGGTCCCGGTCGAGCCAGGCGTCCCACACCTTGGCAGTCAGCGACACCGGCATCCGATGATGGATGGATGCGATGACACCCTCGGCAGCGGTGGTGATGATCGAACAGGTGCGGCGCCAGTCGTTGGTTTCCGGGTCGACTCGGGCGGCCCAGATTCCGGCGAAGACCATGGGGTGACCATCCGCGCGGTAGACCCAGTGGGGAGTGCGCCCCTTCTCCGGAGGTTCCCACTCGTAGAACCCGTCGGCCGGGATGAGACATCTCTTGGTGGCGAATGAGTCCCGAAACGCCGCCGTCGTGTCGACTGTTTCGGCACGAGCGTTGATGTGGATCGTCTTGGTGTCCGCGGCCCAGTGGGGGACCAGACCCCATTTCATCGTCCCGAGTTGTCTTTTGCCGTCCTTCTCGCCGACCACATACACAGGGTCGGTGGGTGCCACATTCCAGCTCTTCCCCAACGACTCCGTGACCACGTTGTCCACCCCGAAATACTCGGCGTAGAAGTCGAGATCGCCGGTGATCGAGAACCTTCCGCACATGACGTCCAGCCTAAGTGCCCCCCAACACAAATACGATGACGTTTCGACGGACAGATGACCCCGCTCGCGGCGTCCTCGTCCTCGACGCACCACTGCGGGTGCGCCTTTGTCCTGCGTCCTAGCGAGGCGACGCCCCTGTCTCGCCGAAACATGCGACCGTACTTATGTTGGAGAGCACTAAGTTCCCTGGTACATGTACTGGCGAATCGTTCTTTCCAGATAGCGGAGAGCAACTTCGTAACCATGGCCGGCCACTCCAGCGGTGTAAGCCAGGACCCTCACCACCCAAACCAAGAACAGCACCTCCTCCCAGTCGTCGTCACCTGCGATGTACTCCTCGAGGAGAGCCAGATAGACATCGCGCCAGAGAGACTCATCCAGGAAGGACACGTTGCCGGTGTGGGCAAGGAGCATTCCCTCCCCGGCGGGGGTGGGAAGGGCAGACAGGAGGTCCATTTGGCGAGAGGTGAAGGTTTCGGGGACGAGTCTCATCGTGGCTTCGAAGTCGTATCCGGTCTTCTCGGTGATCGCCACGGGGACACGTTCTGCGGGTTGGGCCACATGGGTGATGGGTCGGTAGAGAGCCTCGCCCCTGAGGGCATGGATGGCGGAGAAGCACTCGATCACCATGCGGCGAATGTCGGTGAGTTGTCCGTAGAGCTTGTGAATCTTGCCCTGTGGTATGTAGACCTCGGAGATCGACATGCCATGGCGCACGGCGCTGAAGGTGATGACCGTGTCGATGCCCCAATCGCTCTGTCGTGCCACCCTGGAGTCACCGGCAAGGGTCTCGGCTCCTTCCCGGCTGAGTAACAACTCACCGCCAAGTGGCTGATGGATCCTGGGCAGTTCGCTGTCCGGGAAGAGTATGGCGAATCCCGGACGGGTGATCATCCAGGTCACCATTCCGTCGGTGGCAGAGCGGGGAAAGTAGTGACGCACCATGTCATATCCGAGGTCGGCGGATGTCTCCGCTTTTGTGATCCAAGTGTCGTCGAAGCTGGTGATGTCAGCGTCGTAGAAGTGGAGACGGTGGTGGTCGGAGTCAACGAAGTGGCGAAGTCCTGTGTTCATCCCGTCTCCTTTGCCAGGTCGCATCGTCCCAACCCGATCTTGTAGAACCAGGCCCACCGGTGTGCCGGTCCTCGAGACGACTGCTGGAATCGCCTTCTCGACTGCCCGGTAGGTGGACTCGGGTTCGGACCCGACACAAAGAACCTCGTCGACCGAACCGTGACGCGCGGCAATCTCGATGTTCTTTAGCACGACGTCGGGCTGCTCGGTCTTGAAAGGAAAAACGACGAGACTGCCCATCGCAGGTCACGGTACCCGGCCCCCTTCCTTTGAGGGGGTGTCGGGGCCCGAAGGCCCCGACGATGCGAGTCAGTCTGTAAGCCGGATTCTGTCGAGGACGGCCATCCATCTGGGCGCTCCGTTACCGACGCGCTCACGCGGCCTACCCGGGACTTCGGCGGGCCACCGGTCGTCCCTGCTTGGCCTTGCTCCGGGTGGGGTTTGCCTAGCCGTCACGATTGCTCGTGACGCTGGTGGGCTCTTACTCCACCGTTTCACCCTTGCCTGTGCAACCTGGTCGTTAGACCAGGCGCCATCGGCGGTCTGCTCTCTGCTGCACTTTCCGTCGGGTCACCCCGCCTGGGAGTTATCCAGCACCCTGCCCTGTGGAGTCCGGACTTTCCTCAACCAATGGCTTCAGCCATTGGCCGCGACCGTCCAACGGACTCGCACAGGTGAGTCTACGGCCTGGTCAGTTTTCTTCTGCCCGCAAGCCAGCCGGCGACACCCGAAAGGAGTATCGAAAGCACCGCCAGCCAGACAACGGTGGGAGTCGGGGCAGGGCTGCCCCCAAGGCGGGCAACGACCACTATCAGGAAGGCAATCAGCAGACCGGTCACTGCCCCATGAAATCTCCCTGAGTGTCTTGCCTTGGCTCCGGCAACCCAGCCCCCCACGCCAAGACCAAGGAGAATTCCTATCACGAGTCCTATGTCGGAGCCGGTCTCAACACCGGCGATGGTCAATCCTCCGCCAACCACAAGGGCGAAAACTGAGGCGGCGAGGCTGCCAGAAGCCACTCCGAGGGCAACGGCGCCAATGTTGAGGGCGGCAAGCACAGCACGATGTTGCCATGAGTCGTCTCCAAATCCACCGATCGGCGGGCGACAGAAATAGCCTGACCCGGAAACCTTTGGCAATCGCGTCGAGTCGAACAGACCGGACTCGTAGAGGAGGAGACCACCTTGGTTATCAACAAATATCTGGCCGAGCTATTGGGGACGTTCATTCTCGTTGTCCTCGGATCGATGGGAATCCTGGCAGTTGGGGGAGCAAACGGAGCGGCGGAGATCATCGCCATCGGCTTCGCCTTCGGTCTCGCTCTGCTGGCAGGGATCTGGGTTGTGGGCCATGTGTCCGGTGCCCACTTCAACCCGGCGGTGACGCTGGCCATGCTTCTCGACAAGCGGGTTTCGTTCTCCGACGCCATCGGATACTGGATAGGCCAGTTCGCAGGGGCCGGAGTCGCTTCTCTCGTGATTTGGGCGGCCGCGGGCAGCCGGGAGGCCGTCGGTCTGACCGCGACCACCTATACCGATCTCGACACCGCAATCCTTGTCGAGGTCCTGCTCACGGCGATCTTCGTCTGGGTGATCATGGTGGTGGTGCAAAGGGGCCACAACCATGCACCTGCCGCGATTGCCTTGACGCTGGTCGGGGTCCATCTGGCCGGCATTCCGTTCTCTGGCGCCTCGGTCAACCCGGCCCGCTCGTTTGGCCCGGCTGCGGTCTCCGGAGGGGACTTCGGCCAACTCTGGGTCTACATATATGCGCCGCTGATCGGGGCCATCATTGCCTGGGGTCTGTACAGACTGTTCCCCGTTGAGGACTCTGGGTAGAGAACTATGAGAAGAGGGGATCTTCCTCGAGATCCTCGAGCCCCATGACCCAACCCGCCGGGAGACTCCAGTGGCGGGCGCCCCTGATCATCGTCTCGAGGTACTCGGGCGTCGGCAGATAGTCGTCGTCGGGCGAACCGGCGGCGACAAAGGCGAGACAGTCGTATTTGTTGCCCTCCCGGTCAACTGCCTTGTGGTCAAATCCGGGAGACCTGCCTTCATGCGCTTCGGCGCTCACCAGGGCGTCGACCTGATCGTCGGGAATCTCAAACACACCGCCCCAAACCGTGTGTGCCGGGTCACGCGTGAGTGTTGCCGTTGCTCCGTTGTTACCTGAGTCGACGAAGCCGAGCTTGGTTTCCGGATAGTGCGCCGTAAAGAGAAACTTGGCTCCGGGGGCGACTTCTCCGATGCGGTCCGGGTCAAGAAACGAGGCGTAGGCGAAATACAGAGTCGGGTTGGGCACGGGAACCGAATCTTACCGGGAGCGGCGAGTTTGCAGTGCATCGGCCGGCATATCATTTACCCGCGTTAAACGTAGGCTGTCCTACCGTTTCGGATCGTGCGTCGTCTCGTACCCCTTTTCGTATTGATCGCTGCCTGTGGCGGAACTGCCTCTGACCAGACTCCGGGGGGTCAAGATGCGGTGGCTCCCGCTTCGTCCGTTGCTGATTCCCCGTCGACCACGGCCGATGACCGCTCCACGCCGACAACTTCGGAGCCGGATTCTCCGCCGACGACAGATTCGGGTAGACCGGTTGCGCCCGATTTCACACTGGCGTTGGGCGAAGGCGGCGAGTACACCCTTTCTGAAGGATCCAGGCCGGTGTACATGGTGTTCTGGGCCGAGTGGTGACCCAGCTGTCGACGGGAGTTGCCCGTCATAGATGCCCTGGCGGCTGAGTATGCAGACGAGGTCGACTTCATTGCTCCTGCCTGGAAGTCGAATTTCGAGGCAACACAGGCCAGGGCCGATGAGCTGTTCCAATCCGGGAGAATCCAGTGGGGTCTAGACGACCAAGAGACAATTTTTCAGCTCTATGGAGTGCCCTACCAGCCAGTGACTGTCCTCATCGCCGGCGACAAGACCGTTGTCGAAGCCTGGGCGGGTCTTCGCGGCGAGGAAGAGCTTCGCGCGGCCATCGACAACCTGATTGCACTGTCCGGGTGAACCCTCCCCTTAACCTGTTGAACGCCCGAGGAGGGACGCGTGACAGGTATCGGAAGGTTCAAGGCCAGACAGCACCCGTGGTTCGACGAGTTGCACGAGCTCGAGATGGAGATGCTCGATCCCGGGGCCCGCGGTGACCCTGAGCGGCTTGGCGACCTCCTACGGGATGATTTCATCGAGTTCGGAAGCTCGGGCCGCGTCTACGAGAAGCGAATGCTGATCGAAATGCTTTCCAGGGAAGAGCATGTTCCCGTGCTCATTCGCGACTTCGCCATAAGGGAACTCGCCCCCGAAACGGCTCTCATCAACTACCGCAGCGTTGGCCAGGCCGGGCAGGAAGCGCGGCGCAGCTCCATATGGATCAAAGACAATGGCCGCTGGCAAATGGTGTTTCACCAGGGAACCCGCATTCCAAACAGTTGGGGAGCGATCTCGTAGAGGCAAGCGCTGTCTGGCGGTGCGAAGCTGCACTAGTCAGCTCACACTCTTAATCTCGCTGGAGCTTGAGACAGTTCGAACTCGTCCTCTTCTTCGCAGTGGTCTTTGCTGTCGTCTGGCCCGTAGTCTTTGGTGTTAGACCAAGGAGGGGGATTGCTGCCGGTCTTTTGTCGATCAGCATCGTTCTCCAGATGCAGACTGAGGGTTTTCGATGGCAGATGGTGCCGCTCTATGCGATTGCCGTGGGTCTTGCCGGCGGAGATCTCCTATTCATCGATCGCGAGCTGGCTCTGTCGAGACGGCTTGCCCGAGGTTTGTTCGGCTTGGCCGGGGTGGGGCTTGCGATAGTCATGGCTGTCATCCTTCCAGTGCCGCAACTCCCGGTGCCTTCAGGGCCGGAGACGATTGGAACCTTGACGGTGCAACTCGTCGA
>JAUXMQ010000035.1 GCA_030623125.1 Acidimicrobiia bacterium | reverse complement strand
GTGGCTCGGCGCCCAAGCGTTGGTGGAACTCTCTCTCGGCGATCGAGGAAGGATTCTGGTCCGTCCCAGCGGCACCGAGCCAAAACTGAAGATCTACGTGGATTTTCGGGGCGAGACTGAGAATGATGCTGAAAAGGCGCGTGAGGAACTGACCGAGTCAGCGACGGCGCTGGCCCAAACCTTCGGCGCCACCCTTTCCATCTAGTTCGACGGCGCTCCCAGGATATCGGTCGTGGACACTTTGATGCCCGGTACACCGCCGCTCGGGGCACATGCAGTTGTGGCGTTGATGCTGATCCTCATACCCGTCAAGGGCGCCCTTTTCTTCTTGCTTCTCACCAGGTTTCGGGGGTGGTCGGAGTGGACCGGAAGGACGGAGTTATCGAGATGCACCGCGATCACGGACGCAATGTGGTCCGTGGTGATGCGCTCCACCGAGAGTTCTGGGATCGCCTTCGTTCTCGGCCGGATGTGGAACTGATCGTCATCGCGATGGACAATCATGCATCCAACCTCCTATGCGCGGAACGCGCGAAGAAGTTCATGCCGGATGTCCAAATTGCGGCGATCGCCAGGTACCCGGATCAGGTCCTCGAGCTCCGTGACGCCGGTGTCGATGTGGCGCGCAACCTCTACGAGGAAGCCGGGCAGGGCCTCGCCGAAGACGCAGTCGCGGCTATCTGGGAGCCTCATTCAGAGGCGGAAGAACCCGACGTCGATCCCAGAGTCGGGTTTGGTGAGCGTTGAAATCGCCACCCATTTCGGACAGTTAGCCCTAATCGGAAGCGTTGGAGTTTCGATGGTTGTATAGATAGAGCCAGCCGATGCCATGGATCGCAATCCCGACCAACAGCAGCACTGCGGCGCCGGTGAATCCGGCGAAGAAGGCAGCGAGCGAAGCAAAAGCCGCTGCGGACACCAGGGCGACCCGGACGCCGTTGAGTGGACCAAACATGACCACACAGTATGTCGCCAGGCAATAACGTGCCAACGTGCGCGGGCCATCTAGGAGTCCCAGCTACCGTGCCGGCTCATGGAAACAGCAGCCGTCGTTGCCGCCGCCGGGATCGCCCTGATCACGTTGTTTCAGATCTCCCTCGCATTGGGCGCGCCGGCGGGTGCAGCCGCCTGGGGTGGAAAGTATCCCGGGGTGCTCCCGACCCGGCTTCGGGTGGCTAGTGGGTTTGTTGGCGCGATCTTCTACCCGGTCGTTTTCTTCTTCGTGCTGGACGCCGGGGGAGTAGTGGACACCGGGCTCGCCGATGGAAGTTACACAAAGTGGTTTCTGTGGATTCTCGCCGGACTGTTCACCCTTGGTGCTCTGGCCAATTTTGCTTCGAAATCGAGGGTCGAAAGATACTGGGGTCCTGTCGCCCTCATCATTGCTGTCTCCATCGCCATCGTCGCGGTCGGGTTGTAGACACTCAGCTTTCTCCGAAAGCACTTCCTCAAACCAAGGCTATTGGGACGTCCCTCGTTCCCATGAGCTGTGCAGCCTGCCGTACACCCCTCCGTCGGCCTTGAGCTGGGTATGGGTGCCGTCCTGGACGATTTCGCCGTTATCGAAGACCAGGATCCGGTCGGCGGCCTCTGCCGTGGACAAACGATGGGCAATCGTCACCACTGTTCGGCCTGTGGCGAGCTCGTTCAGCGCCTGGCTTATCCGCACCTCCGTTGCCGGATCGACGGCTGAGGTCGCCTCGTCGAGGATGAGCAGATCGGGGTCAGCAATCGCGGCGCGTACCAGTGTGACCAGTTGACGCTCACCCACGGAAAGAGCGCCGCCCCGTTCTCCGACCTGAGTGTCGAGACCTGATGACAGTTCGCTGAGCCAATCGCGGAGACCGAGATGCTCGAAGGCTGCGATCAACTCTTCGTCGGTGGCATCGAGCCGGCCCATTCGAACGTTGTCCCCAATCGAGCCCCGAAACAGGACTCCCTCTTGGGGCACCATCACTACCCGATCACGAAGCGACGCGAACCTGAGGGTGCTGACATCGATGTTTCCGATCAGCACCGTTCCCTCAGTGGGATCCATCAGCCTGGAGAGAAGTTTGGCGAACGTGGTCTTGCCCGATCCCGTTTCGCCCACAATCGCGACTCTCTGCTCCGCAGGAATTTCGATGGTGGTGTCACGTAACGCCGGCGATGCGGTGGCCTCGGCTGCTATCTGACCTGATCGCGGATAGCGAAAGGTCACCCGCTCGAAGTGGACTCCTACGGGCTCGCGTGGAAGATCGACACCGTTCGATCCGGGGTCGGCAACGTCGGGGGCAATATCGAGTATGTCGAGTACCCGTCTCCAGCCGGCAACGGCTGTCTGAGCCTCATTGACCGCCTCGCCCATGATTTGCACCGGCTGGATGAACAGCTGAACCAGGAACAGGAACGCAACGACGGTGCCTATGGTCGTGGCTCCCTGAGCGGCGAGGATCGTTCCGACCACCAGGACCGCAGCCACAACCACGGACGATGTGGCCTCGCCTGCACCCGAGAAGGCAGCCGACAAGGTTCCTGCCTTCACTGCAGCACTCCGATGGCTTTCGATTGCTTCCTCCAGACGCTCCCGGGTCCCCGACTCGATGCCGTAGGCGCGTATCACGGGGGCACCGACCACGGTCTCCGCTAGAAGCGCAAGCATGCGGCCGACCCGCTCACGGACCGTGAGATAGGCAACCTCGAGTCGGCTTTGGAACCAGCGAATCACCAGAACTATGAATGGCACCAGCGCAAGGACGATCAGACCGAGCGGTACTGAGAGTACGAGCATGACAATGAGGGCCAGAATTGCCTGACCGCCGTTGATGATGATCATGAGACCTGCCCACTGCATGAAGCGGCTTATCTGGTCGACATCGGAGGTGACCCGTGAGACGAGAACACCTCTCTGCTCAGAGGCCTGGTGGAGCATCGACAGGTCATGGATGTGTCGAAAGGCGCGGATGCGGAGACCCGATAGGGCGGTTTCGGCAACTTTCGCCAGGCGGATATGCATCCATCCGGTTGCGCCTGCCGTGACCAGAACCGCTACCAGCGCAATGAGAGTCATCTGGACTACGAAGCCGATGTCAATCGCCCCGTCTTCGAGGCCACCATCGATTATCTGCTGAACGGCAATGGGGACGATGACTTTGCCGGCGGTCGCCACCAGGGCAATGGCAATGGTCCCTCCAAGCCCGCGACGTAACTCGGGCGAGAGACTCAGCCCTCGACGGATGGTGGCCACGGCACCGGTCCGAGCGTCCTGCTTCGGATCGGATTCGACGGCGACTCCGGTGGTCACGCCGGCTCCTCCATCTGGTCGTACGCATCGATGAGGCTCCGATAGGCGGGCAGCGACCTGTAGAGCGCCTCGTGTGTGCCGCGGTCCATGATCCGGCCGTCCTCGATGTAGATGACCTCATCCGCCAGGACTATGGAGGAGCGCCGATAGGCAACGATGACCACACTGGTGTCCAACTGCTCCAAACCGTCGAGTATCGCGCCTTCCACAGCCGGATCGACAGCGGAAGTGGCGTCGTCGAGGACAAGAAGTCTTGGTTCCCGCACCAGGGCACGGGCGATGGCGATACGTTGTCTCTGCCCTCCAGAAAGTGAGGCTCCTCGCTCACCGACCATCGTGGCGTACCCATCCGGAAGCAGGTTGATGAAATCGTCGGCCTGGGCGAGTTCGGCTGCCGCCACGACGTCGGTCTCGTCGAAGGGCTCACCCAAAGTGATGTTGTGATAGACCGAGTCGTTGAACAGGAACGTCTCCTGGAAGACGATACTCACGGCGTCGGCCAGTGCTGTTCGGTCTAGATCGACGAGACCTCTGCCGTCAAGACAGATCTCTCCCTTCTCTGGGTCAAAGAGTCGCACCAGTAGGTGGGCAACGGTTGACTTGCCCGAACCTGTGGGACCCACGAGGGCAAC
This sequence comes from Acidimicrobiia bacterium, assembly GCA_030623125.1. GTDB lineage: Bacteria > Actinomycetota > Acidimicrobiia > Spongiisociales > ZC4RG35 > SZUA-217. The sequence goes on along the minus strand of JAUXMQ010000035.1, from coordinate 4,252 downwards.
CCTCGTGCCGGCGCTGACATTCAGGGTGACCGATTCGATTCCGCGACGCTCGTCATCGCTCAGCAGGCTTTCGGTACTGCCACCGCCGGCGGATAGGTCGGCGTGCTCGGTTTCCGCATAGAGGTATCTGACGGCCTCCGCCGAGGTTTCCGCTCCACCCTTTTCTAGTGAGAGCTGAGTCCCGTATTCAACCAGCGCCTCCTCGTTGAGAACGGCGTCTATCCGCTCGAGCCCTACCACTGAGCGAGGGAGCTCACCAAGCAACCATCCGAACACCCGCATTGGAAGGGCGACGAGCCTGAAGAGATAGGCAAAGGCTATGAGGGAGCCGGCGGTCAGGACTCCCTGATCAACCCTCCACGCACCCACCGCCAGAACGGCCAGGATGCCGATGCTTGGCAATGCCTCGATCACAGGATCAAAGACCGCCCTGATACGGCCAACCTCGACCATGCGATCTCGCAGCGCGTCGGATCTCTCTCCAAATCGACCTACCTCGGCATCCTCCCGGCCCAGGGTTTTGACCACTAGAGCCGCATCGAACGACTCGTGGGCAATGTCGGCGACTTCGGCCCTGAGTCGCTGCGCTTTGGCAGCAACGGCCCTCATCCTCCGCTGGAACGTGTAGTTGACGATCATCAGAGCCGGGCCTACGGCGAAACCGATCAACGCCAGAAACGGGTCGGTGATAAGGAGAAGGATCGCCGTGACAATGAGCATGATGATGACCCCAAAGGCCATCGGTAGGGGGGCGGCGACGAAAGAAGCCGCCTCGACGTCTTCGTTGACATTGGCCAGCAACTGTCCGGTGGAATGACGACGATGCCATTCGACGGGTAGATCGAGATAACGATCGGTAACGGCGATCCGGTCCCGATACTGGATTCGATGTTGGGCGAAATAGGCGCCCATGCGGCGCAGAGTGATCCCAACGGCTCGAGCAATCGAGACTCCGATGACGAGAGCGGCGGCCCCTGCCAGGGTTGCCACCGCCACCTCACCGGTATCGACGGCCGGCAGCAACACCGAGTCCATGATCCATCCGATGACAAACGACGAAACGATCGTCATGGCGGCGAACAAGATTGCGCCAACGCCGCCGACGGCAAACTCCCGAGGAGCTCTCCGTATTTGCCGGCCTATCAGATGCCAGCTCTGACCCATCGACGCAACGGCCTGACGTTCAGAGGGCTCCGAATCGTTGCGTGTCATATATACGTGAGGCTACGACCGGTTGCCTTCTAGCCAAATCTGGCCGAACACGCGCCAGGCCGTCGTCTTATGACTGTTGGTGTTCAAATGCAGAGAGGACCGCGAGAAGAGAGGCTGTGGTGATGTTGGAGTCGACTCCGATACCCCATCGGAGGAGCCCTTGTTCGCCAACACTCTCGACGTAGGCGACGGCTTGAGCATCCGCACCGCGTCCTATGGCATGCTCGGAATAGTCGACGACGTCGAAGACACGGCCCCAATGCTCGCAAAGAGCGTGCACGAAGGCTTCGACGGGCCCGTCACCCTCGCCGCGGACGCTGACCTCTTTGCCGTCGAACTCGAGATGGGCACTGACACTGGTCCGACCGTGCCCTTGGCTGGTCGTTGTGTGCAGTTCATGGCTACGCAAGCTGAGCCTGGGCGCGGATGGCAGATACTTGGCCTGGAACGAGACCCACATCGAGTCAGGGGTTATCTCAGTGCCGCTGTCCTCGGTGATGTGTTGGATGGTCTTGGAGAACTCGATCTGCAGTCTTCGGGGCAGGTCGAAGCCATGCTCCTCCTTCATCACATAGGCCACGCCGCCTTTACCGGACTGTGAGTTGACCCTTATCACCGCCTCGTAACTGCGCCCGGTGTGCTTGGGGTCGATGGGCAGATAGGGCACGCCCCACGAGTCGTAATCCTCCGGAAGCGCATCGAAGCCCTTCTTGATCGCGTCCTGATGCGAACCGGAAAAGGCTGTGTATACCAAATCTCCGACATAGGGGTGTCGGGGGTGCACCGGTAGGCGGTTGCAGTACTCAGCGGTTCGTCGGAGAGAATCGATGTCGCTGATATCAAGCTCAGGATCCACTCCGTTGGCGAACAGGTTCATCGCCAGATTCACCAAGTCGACGTTGCCGGTGCGCTCGCCATTGCCGAACAAAGTGCCTTCAACCCGGTCAGCTCCAGCCATGACCCCAAATTCGGCAGCGGCGACAGCGCATCCGCGGTCGTTATGGGGATGAAGACTGACGATCACAGAATCCCTGTCTCGGACATTCCGCCCAAACCACTCGATGACATCGCCATAGACGTTCGGGGAGTAACACTCGACGGTGGCCGGCAGGTTGAAGATGATCGGGTTGTCGGGTGTCGGATCCATGACATCCATCACCGCCTCGCAGACTTCGACTGCATAGTCAGGCTCGGTGAGTGTGAAACTCTCCGGTGAGTACTCGTACCGAATGACGGAGTCCTCCATGGTCTCTTCCAGCTTCCTGCAGACCTTGGCGGCATCGACCGCTATCTCCTTTATGCCCTCCTTGTCGAGCCCGAAGACAACGTCCCGCTGAAGGGGGTTGGTGGAGTTGTAGAAATGAACAATTGCCTCCCGGGCACCCTTGATGCAGTCGTAGGTGCGCTCGATGAGCTCGTCCCGACATTGAACCAGCACTTGAATCGTGACATCCTCGGGAACGAGATCGTCCTCGATCAGCCGGCGCACGAAGTCGTAGTCGGGTTGGCTCGCCGAGGGGAAACCCACTTCGATCTCCTTGAACCCCATCTGCACCAACGCTTGGAACATTCGAAGCTTCCGCGCCGAATCCATCGGGTCGATCAGGGCCTGGTTTCCGTCCCTCAGGTCGACCGAGCACCATCTGGGCGCCTTCTCGATGACGCGGTTTGGCCAAGTCCGATCTTCCAGGACAAGAGGCAGGTATGGACCGTACCTTTCGAATGGCATCTTCTTTGGGGTGACATTTGGAGGAGGCATCAGATTGTCCTTGATAGGTGAGGGTGGGATTGGATGGCCGGGAAATGAAAAAGACCCCCTGGGTGGGGGCGGGCGAAAGCGGAAATGTGCGCGTTCGCCCTACATGAGAAGAAGAAGGTCGGAGCGGTTTGCAAGAGTCACGCCAGTCATTATAACCCTCCTGCGCATCGCCCCACAAGGAGGGAAGGGTCGAATCCACTCCACTCCAAACCACGGGCTCGGTGGACGTAGCATGCGTCCATGAACCACCGACTCCGTATCGTCATCGTCCTCGCTCTGGTACTCACAGGCTGCGGAGGCGCGTCCGAGGCCACCACAACCACATCCTCCTCGACGGACTCTGACAGTGGGGGAGTGGAGACCACCACAACTGTTCCAGTCACCATCGAAACCACGACGACTGCTGTGCCGGATACGACCACCACCGCGGCGATACCAGACGTTGATGCCGATGCGGTAGTAGCCGCGAAGACTGCAGCGGCCGAAGCGGTCTTCGATGACGAATGGATGGTCACCACCGGCCCCACCGACGAATTCGACGAGGGCGATGACATTGTTTACAAATCGTGCCTGCTGGCTGATGAATTCGATCTGTCCAATCTCGATGATGTCTCCGCAGCAGCGCTGGTCACCGATTTTCAGGGCACGTCTGCCACCCCACCGTTCCCCGGTCAGAGTGGCTCGATCGAGGCGCGAGTGTTCAATAGCGAAGCCGAAGCCGCCGAAGCGTTCGCTGTATTCCAGCGGATCTTCGCCAGCCAGGAAGGCCTGGAGTGCATGACCGAGGCGGTGACGGAAACTCTCACGGCTGACGTCCCTGTTGAAGACTTCACATTCACGATCGAGGAGGTGACCGTGGCTGGATCCCAAACAGGTGCCCGATTCGGCATAACGTTCGACGTCTCCGGTTTCGAGGGAGGCTTCTTCATCGAATTCCAGGGAACCCGCGTGGACTCATGGACCGTGATCGCCAGCTTCCTCACGTTCGACGAGCCTTTCGACCGTGACATCGCCGACGCAGTGTTCAGTGCTGCGGTAAACGCCTGAACAGAGACGGAGCGAGGACAATCCCGCTCGTAATGACTTGATTAGCCCGCGGCATTGTTGTTGATGTCACGCAACCAACGTAGTAACGTTGCTACATTGGAGAGGACAAGCCATGGCAACCAAGAAAGTCACCAGCCGGGAGTTCAATCAGGACACGGGCGGCGTCAAGAGAGCCGCTCGAACCGGACCTGTGTACATCACCGACCGAGGACGTCCCTCCTACGTCCTTCTCAC
>JAUXMQ010000120.1 GCA_030623125.1 Acidimicrobiia bacterium | reverse complement strand
GGCCAGCGCGGTTCTTCTGATTCTCCTCAATCGGTTTGCCTTCGAGCTGTACGCGAACGCTGAGTCTGCTGAGTCTGCCGGGGGTGTCGCTCTCGGATTGGGGGAATCCGCTTTTGCCATTCTTCTGTCGCCGCTGGCGTTCTTTCGATTCGTTAGTGCGCCATATGTGACCGCAATAGTGCCTCGAGGGGCTCTCATCACCGTTCAGGTTTTCGGAGTCCTCATGCTGTTCTTCTCGCTCGCTGACATAAGGCGCGTGACGAAAGCCGAATAGCCGGAGTCGTCTGTGCAGGGGCTCGACTTCCCGGGGTGTCCACAAGTGTCCACATGACAGCGTTATTTCACGCGATCCCCGACTATCCCGAACTAACAACCCTGAGTCGGCTGATGCTGAGAAACCCCCCGTAGTCATTGGGTATTATGCCTCTGACCGGGGGGGTTCGCCTGTGGGCCCTAGAGGACTTGAACCTCTGACCTCTTGCGTGTCGAGCAAGCGCTCTACCTGGCTGAGCTAAGAGCCCCTTTGTCGAGGCGACGACCGGAATCGAACCGGTGTGACGGGTTTTGCAGACCCGCGCCTAACCACTCGGCCACGTCGCCACTTGGCGGCCATCACGACCGACTGGAGCGGAAGACGGGATTCGAACCCGCGACCTCAACCTTGGCAAGGTTGCGCTCTGCCAGCTGAGCTACTTCCGCAAAGGACAGCCCTCATTGTAGACCTCGCCACCCTTCAACCAAAGGTGCTCAGTCGCCGGTCGAGCCAAACCCGCCAGCACCGCGCGCAGTCTCGTCGAGCTCGTCAACTTCGACCCATTCGACATGCGGCACAGCAAGGATCACCAACTGTGCGATGCGATCACCCGTCTCAAAGGTCACCGCTTCTTCACCATGGTTGATCAATAGCACGCTGATCTCACCGCGATAGCCCGAGTCGATCAGACCGGGGCCGTTGACCACGCTGATGCCAGATTGCATGGCATGCCCGCTGCGAGCCAACACGAAACCCGCATAGCCATCGGGAATGGCAACGGCGATGCCCGTCGGAACGGCGGCCCTCTCTCCCGGCTCCAATGTCACAGTCTTACGACACTGAAGATCGACCGCAGCATCGCCGATATGAGCAATTGTGGGGATTGTTGCTTGTTTATCGAGGCGTTTGAATTTAGCTTGCATGGTGTCGTGGGGCATCGGGCGGGATGACCAAGCGACTGTAAGCGAGAAAACCCAATGACGGCGACAATCCAGTTCAGCAAACTCACGGCCCCGCCTCGTCGTCGTTTCCGGATCGCCTCGATGGAAGCTCTGGGGTTCATCGACAACCCGGGCACCGCCAGCACCTGGGCCGGCGCACCAACCCGTCCCATGATCGTTGCCACATCACAAACGTCGCAGAGCGTCCCGATGGTCGACCCCTTCACCGACTGGCAGCCCACCCAAGTCGGATCACGACTGCTGCGTGGTCGGGTCCGCTGGGGTCTGCTCTCGGTGATACTCCTGATGGCTGTTGGCATCGTTGCCATCGGTCTGTGGCTCTACCAGCGCCCCGTGGCACTCGCCGCGGAGGCAATGCTCGAGGTTCGTGCCAGCGCGTCGGCGCTTCCACCAGATCTCATCACGGCGTCGGACCTGAACAACAGCCTGCTCGATGCAAACCAAGGCCCTGCCACGGTCATAGCCTCGTTGCTCACCCTGGACGCCCATGCGCGCGACCTCTTCGAGGCGTCGGCGATGCTCCCTTCATCCGAGTCGGCCTCCCGTACCCGAGCGGCCGATGCCGCGAGTAAGGCTCTCGACGCCTCGCGGCTACTCGGAGCAAACTACGCATACCGCGCTGCCGTAATCCCGATCCTTGCTGCCCCACAGTTCGAAGCAGACCCAAGCCTCATAGCTCTCGATGAGGCGGCCAGACGGTTTGGAGAGTGGCAAGCGAGATTCGACTCGGTTCGCTCGGCCCTCCCCGCCGGCAGCCTGTCGTCGATAACCGCCGAGCTCGCGGTGGTGTCGGGCGATCTCGAATTGTTGCAGACCAGATACCTCGACGCCCTCCGAAGAGACGACATGGCGGGAGCGATCACTGTTGTGGAGGATCTCAGCAAACGAATGACCATTGCCGAGGGGATGCTCAATTCGGCCCTGTCTGGAGCCCAGACGAGCATCCAAAGGCGAATCGACAGTGCTCTCGCCACGATCGAGCTACTGGTCGGCTGACTCCAATTCGGCCATTTCCTTTTCGAAGTCGGCAGCGTCCTGAAACTCCTTGTATACCGAGGCGAACCGAAGGTAAGCAACCTCGTCGAGCCCTTTGAGCCTCTCCAGAACCTCCCGGCCGATCTCCTCCGAGGTCACCTGGGGGCCGCGGGCGCGAAGGGACCCCTCCACCTCTGCCACCAGATGTTGCACATCGGAGCCGGAAACTGCCCGGTCGGCCAAGGCAGCCGACACCCCGGAGGCGAGCTTGGGAGCCGAGAAAGCCTCCAGACGCCCGTTTCGCTTACGAACCACGAGTTGAGGCTCCAAACGTTCATACGTAGTGAACCGATGGTCACACACCTCGCACCGACGGCGACGTCTGATCGCTTCACCGCCCTCGGCAGGACGACTATCGATGACACGGGTATCGGTGGCACCACATGAGGGACAGAGCATCACCTCAGCGTAAACCATTGTCCCGGTATCAGCCCTTTGGGATGAGAAGGATCTGACCCGGAAAGATCGCACTCGACTGAATGCCGCTGCTCTCTCGGATGTCGGCGATGAGATGACGGATGTCCTCACCGGGCACCACATTGTCGGCGGCGATCGCCCACAGCGTGTCTCCCTGAGTGACGACATACTCGACAGATGGTGGTTGAGGGCCCTCGGCCTCGGCAGCCCCTCCGATCAGAAGGAAGACAGCGGAGACGGCTGCAACAAACACCGACAGCCGGACGGAAAGCTGGCGTTTGGCCGGATATCTCATTTGTCTCCCTCCTGATCGGGCCCGCTGGTTGTTGGACGACGCTCGTCTGAGACGAACGTGTGTTCGATATGATAACGAACGCGTGTTCGGTGTCAAGTCGAACAGGTGTTTGGTTCTGCCGACCCAACCCGGTAGGCTGACAGAACATCAGTTCGATGGAGGAGTCAGATGCTCAGCGAACGTCAACAGCAAGTGCTCGACTACATACGTGAAACAGTCAGCGGCCGGGGCTACCCGCCCTCCGTGCGGGAGATCGGCGAGGCCGTCGGGCTCAATTCGCCTTCGACGGTGCACTCGCACCTGAACTCCCTCGTCGCGGCAGGGGCCATCTCAAAGGACCCTTCCAAACCCCGGGCGATCGTGGTCCTCGACGACCCGATGCCGGCCAAGTCCGACAGCAGAGTCCGCGATATCCCCCTGCTGGGGAGGATCGCGGCCGGCACACCCATCCTCGCCGCCGAGCAGGTCGAGAGTGTCATGCCGCTGCCGACGGAGCTTGTCGGTGAAGGACCGGTGTTCCTGCTCGAGGTCAAGGGTGACTCCATGATCGGCGCAGGCATACACGACGGTGACCTCGTGGCCGTCCACAGCCAGGCCGACGCACTCGATGGAGAAATCGTTGCCGTCCTCATCGACGGCGAAGAAGCCACCGTCAAAAGACTTCGGCGAAAGAACGCCCAAGTCATCCTCGAATCAGAGAACCCCGAATACGAGCCCATGGTGTTCGCCGACGGCGTGGAGCTCATCGGCAAAGTGGTCAGCGTCCTCCGACGTTACCCCTGAAGACGTACTCGGCCGGGCCCCGTAGCCAGGCCACCCCGTCTCTGAACTCGACCTGACCCGCGCCACCTCGTGTGCCGACGGATATCGGGCCGTCGAAGCCGTCCGTCTTCGTCGCCACAAAGGCAGCGGCAACCATCCCCGTACCACAGGCAGGGGTTTCCCCGACGCCCCTCTCCCAGACCCGCATGTCGACACGGCCATCTCTGAATGAGGCGAACTCGACATTGGTGCCGCCCTCGAACCGAGGATCTCGCTCCACACGCGGACCGATCGTCGCGACATCAATCGAGTCCGGGTCGACGACCACGACCACAGCATGAGGGTTGCCGGCGTCGATCAGGTGATAACGATCGCCATCGATCTCGGTGTGCCCGGTGACCTTGACTCTGCCGATCTCAACTTCCACGGCATCGTCGAGAACCTTCACTCCCCGGGCTCCTATCGGAGTCTGGATCGGGTAGTTCCTGTCCCTAGCCCAACCCTTGTCGTAGGCGTAGCGGGCGACACATCGGAGTCCGTTCCCACACATCTCTGCTGGAGTCCCGTCGGCGTTCCAGTATTTCATCCGAATCGAATCGTTACGGCTGACTTCCAGCACGCCGTCGGCGCCAATGCCGAGACGACGATCGCATAGCTCGGAGATCTCCTCGGGTGACAACCCCATCGGCCCGTCGACTATGAGGAAATCGTTGCCGAGACCCTGCATCTTGGTGAATGCCAGATTTCTCAACTCAGCGCCTCCAGTGCTCTCTCTGTTCTTTCATCGACACTCTCTACCCAGAGTATCCAGCGAATCCGCGGGTCACGCCGGAACCAGGTCCTCTGTCTCCTGGCGAGCTTCGTGGTGTTCCCTGCCGACACCCGGTAGGCATCGTCCTCGGAGGTGTTGCCCTCGAGGTGATCCGCAAGCTCCCGATAACCCACTGCACCGCGCGCCGTCCTCCCCATCCGGTCGAGAAGGCCTCTCACCTCATCAGTCAGACCGTCCACCCTCATCTGGGCAATACGCCCCTCGACCCGGGTCTTCGTCGCATCCTCTGCGTCCAGACCTATGGCTGTGAAGTCGATCTCCGGCCTGTAGTCGCGAAGCTTCTCGGCTTCCACCGTGGTCGCCCGGCCACTCGGAGTCTCCCCGCTGAGACGCAATATTTCGACTGCCCTGACAACACGACG
>JAUXMQ010000228.1 GCA_030623125.1 Acidimicrobiia bacterium | reverse complement strand
GGTCGACTCCAATGACTGTGAACAATGGATTGGCGACGAGTCTCTCCACAATCGCTCGTCCGATGCCGCGGGCCGCTCCAGTGACGACAATCGACCCGTTCATGGCAGGGCCTTCCCGATATGGGTCGATCCAATCCGAATCAGCTCACCGGTGACCCCTCGAGACTCGAGGAGTCGCTCGGCCCACTTCTCAATATCCTTCGGGTCGGCGTCATCGTCGTAGGCGATCACGTTTGTGGTCCAGCCTTTTTTCACTCCTTCGAGTGCCGCCGTCCTGGCTGCCGACAGAAGGCCCGAAGCGACCATGGCGTTTCCGGCGCCTCTGCGACCGAGGAGGTCGTCGTGGTGCACCACATACACGAAGGATTCCTCCTCCATGGCAGCGGCCCTGCTCATCCGAAAAGCGCGATCCAGCTCGGCTCTTATCTCACTCCAGTCCTCACCCACTGTCTCCGCCCAGTGGATTCTCACGAAGCCACCGCGGTGCCTTCCTCGATCATCTTCTCCACTGTGTTTGGGTCCAATCCGAGTTCACCCAAAATGCTACGAGTGTGCTGGCCGAGTGTGGGCGGCAGAGTTGCCGCGTGTGTGGGATCACCGTCGAGTCTGATCGGTGACCCGGTGGTCCTGACATGTCCGGCCACAGGATGGTCGAACTCGACGAGCATCTCGTTGTGACGCGCCTGGGGGTCGTCGAAAGCCTCTGCCAGGCTGAGGACCCGACCCACCGGCAAGCCCACATCGGTGAGCAGGTCTATCCAGTACTCGGCATCCTGTGTCTTGAACATACGGGTGAGCTTGCGTGTGAGGGAGTCCTGACCATCCATCCGGTCCTGGTTTGTGGGGAAGTCCTCGACCAGGTCGGGCCGTTCCAGGGCGTCCGCCAGAAGGGCGAAGTGACGATCCGAGACAATCGCCAGGGTGAACGGACCGTCTGCCGCCCCGAATACCTGGTTCGGGGCCAGGAACGGGCTGGAGGTCCCGGTTCGCTCCGGCTGGGCGTGGTTGACGAACCCGAGGGCATTCCAGCCAGATTGCACAGCCATCAGCCCGTCGCGAAGAGAGACATCGATCCGCCGTCCAGTTCTTGGTGTCTCGGCCAGGGCGGCAGCGATCGCCAGAGCGGTGTTGGTCGCCGCCACATAGTCGCCGATGGGCGTGGCGGTCTTTCGCGGCCTATCCTTGGCGTCTCCGGTGATCGAGATCATTCCCGATTCACCCTGGAAGATGACGTCGATTCCGGAGCGATTGGCGTATGGGCCCGTGGCCCCGAAGGCCGACACCACCGCGTAGATGAGGTTTGCGTTGAGTTCGCGGCATCGGTCCTCCCCGAGTCCGAGACGGTCCATGGCGTCGTGTCGAAGATTGTGGACGAGGACATCTGCCTTCTTGATCAGGTTGTCGAGTACCCGTTTCGATACCCAATCCTTGGTATCGATGGCTACCGACTCCTTGCCTCTGTTGACCGCCATGAAGAAGGCCGACTCTCCCTTTTGATAGGGGCCGAACTGACGTCCCAGATCCCCACCGGGCGGTTCCACCTTGATGACCCTCGCTCCAAGATCGGCGAGCAGCATTCCGGCATACGGGGCGGCTATCAGGTTGCCGAATTCAGCGACGAGAACGCCTGTCAGCGGTCGATCAGACACGTTCGACGACCATGCTTATTCCCTGTCCCACACCGATGCACATGGTGGCCAGACCGTAGCGCGCGCGGCGTCGGCACAATTCATGCACGAGTGTCACCAGAATTCGAGCGCCCGAGGCTCCTAGCGGATGGCCGATGGCAATGGCTCCACCGTTGACGTTCACCGTCTCGGGGTCGAGGCCGAGCAATCGGAGACTGGCCAGGCTTTGGGAGGCGAACGCTTCGTTGATCTCGATGACATCCAGGTCACCTGTCGTCAGGCCTGCGCGGGCAAGTGCTTTCTCGGAAGCCGGCACCGGGCCCATCCCCATGATGTCGGGGTGGACTCCCGCCGCTGCCGACGAGACAATGCGGGCCAGAGGAGTCAGACCGTGGTTGGTGAGTCCCTTCTCGGATGCCAGTAGCAATGCCGCTGCACCGTCGTTCATCGGAGACGAGTTGCCCGCTGTCACGGTGCCCCCGTTCTTGAAGATCGGCTGCAACGCAGCGAGCTTCTCCAAAGACGAGTCGGGCCGCGGCCCCTCGTCGTGCTCGATGAGGTTGGTCGTCCGGCGGCGACGATCTTCCGGCGCCTCGATCGGCTCGATCTCGTCGTCGAAACGGCCGGCCGCGATCGCTTCGAGAGCAAGGCGATGACTGCGCAAGGCGAAGACTTCCTGGTCGTCCCTGGTGATGCCGGGCTAGTCGGCGACCACCTCCGCTGTCATCCCCAAGGTAATGGGTGGATACATCTCCTCCATTCGGGAGTTGACGAATCTCCAACCCAGGACGGTGTCGGCGGTGTCGGGTGCACCGGTCGGGAATCCCCGCTCGCTCTTGAGGGTGACGTATGGAGCCCTGCTCATCGATTCGGAGCCGCCGGCGATCATCACCTCCCCCCATCCGTCCTTGAGGGCGTGGCCGGCTGAAACGACGGCCTGAAGACCGGATCCGCAGAGTCGATTCACCGTGGCACCCGGAATCTCGATGGGAAGGCCGGCAAGCAAGGCTGTCATTCGCGCGACATTGCGGTTGTCCTCCCCGGCCTGGTTGGCAGCGCCCCACTGGATGTCCTCGATCGCCATCGGGTCGAGATCGGGGTTTCGACCCATGAGACTTGCCACGGCGTTGGCGGCAAGGTCGTCGGGTCTGACAAACGCCAGTTGGCCACCGAGTTTCCCCATCGGGGTCCGGCATGCATCGACGATGAAGATATCGGTCATGTGACCTCAATCTTGGTCGATCGAGAAGAGCGATGGGGCGATCCTCCTCTCATCCAGAGTCGCATCCCCTCGCTCACCCCGATGCTCGTCACCGAAACCTTCTGGAATCATCCGATTTTCGGGATAAGCTTTGGCTAGCTGATTGCGTGCTCCTCGATGGGGGTTCCCGCGGCT
>JAUXMQ010000229.1 GCA_030623125.1 Acidimicrobiia bacterium | reverse complement strand
TCCGGCGAGACGTGTGCCCACTCGCTCCGCTTCGGCCCACATTCGGGTACCGGGATCGGTTTGTGACGAGCCAAACACCGCAACCGCGGATGAGCCGCTCAACCGGCGAGGACCTCGTCGATCCCCAGGCCGACTCTGTCAGCATCGATCAGGACGTGGCTCTCAATGGCGAACTGGGGCCAGGGCAGGTCGAAACCGGTGACCCGGACCACAGGTGCTTTGAGCTCGTACATGGCCTCTTCGGCAACAACGGCCGCCACCTCGGCGGCGATCCCGGCCGACCCCTGAGGTTCCTGAACAAGGAGCAGACGGCCAGTCTTGACGACTGACTCGAGGACAGTCTCCCGGTCCCATGGGAAGAGCGTGCGAAGATCGATCACTTCTACCGAGGCGTCTGACCTGCCGGCGGCCTCCAAAGCCACCGGAACCAGCCCGCCGTAGGTGACAAGCGTCAGAGCGGTTCCTTCCGTTCTCGTTCGTGCCCGGCCGATTGGGAGGGTGTAGTGCTCTGTCGGCACATCTTCCCGGCCGGCCCGGTAGAGAACCTTTGGCTCGAGAAAGATCACCGGGTCGTCGCTCTCCAGGGCAGCGGCCAGCAGGCCCTTGGCGTCGATAGGTGTGGATGGGCATACCACCACGAGGCCCGGTGCGTGAACAAAATAGGCTTCGGGTGAGTCACAGTGGTGTTCGTGGGCGCCGATGCCTGCCCCGCTGGGGAATCTGACGACCACGGGCATCGGGGTGTGGCCACGTGTTCGGAACCGGAATCTTCCCAGATGGCTGACGATCTGGTCGAAGGCTGGATAGACGAAGCCCTCGAACTGGATCTCGGCCACCGGGCGGGCGCCGGCTATGGCCATTCCGATGGCGCTTCCGACGATGCCTGACTCGTTGAGGGGCGTGTCGATGACGCGGTCCTCTCCGAACCTATCCTGCAGGCCTTCGGTGACCCGGAACACGCCGCCGGTCAGACCGACATCCTCACCCAGAACGATCACCCGCTCGTCATTCTCCATTGCCTGATGAAGGGTCGAATTGATGGCCTGCGCCATCGTCCACGATTTGGTCGGTCCGGCGGGGAGCGTGTCGCGGCCAACCCGCCAGAGCTCGTCTTCGCTGAAGCTGGTTTCTGGTTCGCCATGTGCACGTTGCATGGCGTTGAGCTGCTCGACGGTGTGCTCCGGGATTCGGGCGAACCCGTGACGCACCGCGTCGTCACGATCGGGAAAGGGCTCGGCTTCGATGGCAGTGATGGCGGCATCAACCGAATCCTTGATCTCCATCGCCACCTTCTCCCCGGAGCGCTCATCCCATTCGCCACGGCTTTCGAGAAAGCGGCGAAGCCGCTCGATGGCGTCCTTGGCCTTCCACTCCTCGACTTCTTCGGCAGATCTATATAGAGAGTCGTCGTCGGCGGTGGCGTGGCCCCCATACCTGTATGTCATCGCCTCGATCAGGGTTGGGCCCTTTCCCTGTCTTGCCCGTCTCACCGCAAGGCTGGTGGCGAGATACACGGCGATGGGGTCCATCCCGTCTACCCGGAGCCCCTCGAAGCCGTATGCGATCGCCTTTTGCGCAATTGTCTCCGATGCCGTCTGTTTCTCGTACGGGACGGAGATGGCGTAGAGGTTATTGGAGCAGATGAACACTGTTGGCGTCTTCCACACGCCGGCAAAGTTCATGCCGGAGTGAAAGTCGGTTTCCGACGTGGCGCCGTCACCGAAGTAAACAGTGGTGACGGTGCTGTCGCCACGAAGTTTGCACATATAGGAGTACCCGACGGCGTGGGGGAGCTGGCTGGCGATAGGCACGGTGATGATCCCCGTGCGGTACTTCTCCATATCCCAGTCGGAGTTGGGCAAACCCCTCCAGTACGCGAGAAGGACCTCCAGCGGGAGGCCCCTCGTTGTCTGAACACCGTGTTCCCTGTAAGAGGGAAAGACGAAGTCGTTTGGCTCCATGGCCAGGGCCGAGCCGATCTGGACCGCCTCCTGACCCTCCAACATCGCATAGGTGCCGATGCGTCCCTGACGTTGCAACACCAGCATGCGGCGATCCAGCTCGCGGGCAAGAACCATGTTGCGATACATCTGCTGATAGAGCTCAGGGTCGAGACCGGGATCCTCCCCGACAAGGTGGCCCTGTTCGTCAATGATTCGCAGTGTCTCGAAGCGACCCATGCAACGAGTTTGCCACAACTCGAACCCGCTTGTCCCGGCGGTCAGTGTCACAAGACCACCAGCCGTCGGCTAACTTCGCCGGATGCCCCGGTACCGCGAAGACATCTCATCCCTCAGCCCCTATGAAGTGGGCCGCCCCATCGAGGACGTGGTCCGCGAGTACGGTCTCGACCCTGATTCGATTATCAAACTCGCCGCCAACGAGAGTCCGGAGGGGCCGTTTCCAGGAGTGATCGAGGCCGCGAGCAAGACGCTGATCTCTGCCAACAGATACCCGGACAACGACCTGTGGGATCTGAGTCACGCCCTCGCTGATGAACTCTCCATAGAACCCGAGAACCTTCTCTTTGGCAACGGAAGTGTTGCCCTGCTGGCAGAAATCACCAACGCCGTCGGCGGTCCCGGCACGAACTCCGTGTACGGCTGGCCTAGCTTCATCATGTACCGCTTTGCCGCCATCTGGTCGGGAACCGGGTACGTGGAGGTGCCCCTGGATGACACTTTCTCGCTCGATCTCGAGGCGATCGCCGCGGCTATCAACGATGAAACCACCCTGGTGATCATCTGCAACCCCAACAACCCGACCGGCACGGTCACGCCGAGCGATGACATCGAGGCCTTTATCGATACGGTGCCCGAGTCGGTCCTGGTGGTTGTGGATGAGGCATATCACGAGTTTGTCGACGACGACCGACATCGCACAGCCATTCCCACGGCCGTCACCCGAACAAACGTTCTTGTCTTGCGCACCTTCTCCAAGATCTACGGTCTGGCTGCCCAACGCATCGGCTATGCAGTGGGGCAATCGTCGACACTGGTCGAGTTGCGCAAGGCCCAACAGCC
>JAUXMQ010000265.1 GCA_030623125.1 Acidimicrobiia bacterium | reverse complement strand
GTCTGTTGCATCGGGCTCGGCGAGAAAACGCGGCCATGATGGCGTCTACCGCGCCAAACCGATAAGGGACTGAGACGATGAAAGCGAGTGTGCATGACAGCTACGGCTCTCCTGATGTCCTCGGGTTCGAGGAGATCGACAAGCCTGTGATCGGGGATGATCAGGTGTTGGTACGAGTGAATGCGGCGTCGGTGAATCCGTTGGATTGGCATTTCATGAGAGGCACGCCATATCTGGTGCGCATCCAGGCCGGGTTGTCCAAGCCAAAACGCAAGACAAGGGGGGCGGATCTCGCCGGGCAAGTTGAGGCGGTTGGCAAGAGCGTCACCCGCCTTCAACCCGGTGACGAGGTGTTTGGCGAGGCGGGTGGTGCCTTCGCGGAATACGTTGCCGCAAGGGAGAAGGTGCTTGCGCTCAAACCGCCCAATCTTTCGTTTGAGGAAGCGGCGGCGGTGCCCGTGGCGGGGCTGACCGCCCTCCAGGGTCTTCGTGACAAGGCAGAAATCCAGTCGGGGCAGAAGGTTCTGATCAATGGCGCGTCGGGAGGCGTGGGCACATTCGCCGTGCAGATCGCCAAATCGATGGGGGCGGAGGTGACCGGAGTGTGTAGCACGAGGAATGTGGACATCGTGCGATCGATCGGCGCCCACCATGTCATCGATTACACCCAAGAGGACTTCACCCAAGGCGAGCGGCGTTACGACGTGATGCTCGACACAGTGGGGAACCACTCGTTGTCGGATTGCAAAAGCGTTATCAACCCTGATGGGGTGTATGTCTCAATCGGATCAAACCAGATGGGTGATTGGATCGGACCACTGACTCATGTGCTCACGGTGATGATCGCCTCTTGGGTTGGCTCTCAACGACTGGTGTCCATGCTGGCGCAGGCGAACAAAGAGGATTTGGCCGTCCTGGCCGGATTTCTCGAGTCCGGCGAGGTGACACCGGTGATCGACAGGACTTACCCGCTGGAAGAGACCGCCGAAGCGATTCGCTATCTCGAAAAAGGCCACGCCCGGGGAAAAGTCGTCATCACGGTTTGATCTGGGCTCTCCTCCGGAGAATCTCTGCCCCGGACTTTTGGCCTTACAAGTTTCCCTTCTGAGCCGAACCCGTAAAATGAATCACACGGGGACGTAGCTCAGTTGGAAGAGCACCGGCTTTGCAAGCCGGGGGTCGTGGGTTCAAATCCCATCGTCTCCACAATCGACCGTGGAATGGACTGTCCGATATCCTCGGTTGTACTGGCCGACATCAGAATGGAGTGACATGAGAAACGCAGTGATCGTCGATGCCGTCCGCACTCCGGTCGGTCGCCGCAACGGAGCATTCAAGAACACTCATCCCGTCGACCTCGCCTCCATACCCCTCGAGGCTCTTGTCGAGAGAAGCGATCTCGATCCCGAGCTCATCGAGGACGTGATCATGGGCAACGTCAGTCAGACCGGCGAGCAGGCCTACAACGTAGGTCGCAACGCTGCTCTTGCTGCCGGATACCCCGAGTCGGTGCCGGGCGTGACCATCGACCGTCAGTGTGGCTCGTCACAGCAGTCAGTCCATTTTGCGGCCCAGGCGATCATGGCCGGGGTCCAGGACGTGGTGGTGGCTGCGGGTGTCGAGAACATGACCAGGATTCCGATGGGGGTCACCGCCCAGCAGGGCCCCGGTCTGCCGTTCGGAGCGAAGATGCTGGAGCGTTATGCCAACGGACTGGTCCCCCAGGGCATTTCTGCCGAGATGATTGCCGAGAAGTGGGGGATCTCCCGCGAGGAACTAGACGAGCTGTCCCTGGAGTCCCATAGGCGGGCCGGTCAGGCCACCGAGGAAGGCCGATTCGAGGGTCAGATCATCCCGGTGGAAGTCACCCGGGACGACGGACGCACAGAGGTCATCACCAGAGACGAAGGCATCCGCTGGGACACCTCCCTCGAGAAGCTGGCATCTCTTCAGCCCGCTTTCCAGAGCGACGGCCGGGTCACCGCGGGCAACTCATCGCAGATCTCCGACGGAGCCGCAGCATTGCTGTTGATGGCAGAGGACAAGGCGGAAGAACTCGGTCTCGAGCCAAAGGCGAGGATTCACACAATGACAATGGCGGGGGTCGATCCGGTGCTGATGCTCACCGGACCCATTCCGGCAACCGAGAAGGCGCTCGACCGCGCCGGTCTGACCATCGACGACATCGATCTGTTCGAGGTGAACGAGGCCTTCGCCGCGGTGACCGTGGCATGGCGCATGGAGCATGGAGGCACCGACCCGATGGCCCTGTGGGATCGAACCAATGTCAACGGAGGCGCCATTGCCCTCGGTCATCCCCTCGGTGCATCCGGTGCACGCGTCATGACCAGTCTCCTGTGGGAGCTGGAGCGCACCGACGGCCGATACGGTCTCCAAACGATGTGTGAAGGGGGCGGCATGGCCAACGCCACCATCATCGAGAGGCTCTAGGCGAGCCTTCGGCTCGGCAGCAGCGGGTTGGCACAATGACCGGGACTCTCGCGGTCGACGTCGTG
>JAUXMQ010000112.1 GCA_030623125.1 Acidimicrobiia bacterium | reverse complement strand
GAACTCGGGTGCGGTGTATCCGAACCAACCCTGGATCGATCCACTCCAGAAGAGAACCGGAAAACTCAGGACCAGACTGACCCAAAACCGCTGGCGGAAAATCGTCTCGTGATCCGCGTGATCGTGATGCCCGCCCGCGGCCTTCGTGTGGTCGTGGTCCCGGCCGTGCTCGTCATCCCCCGCCGGCTCCTCGATGTCGTGTTCGCCCAGACCGCAAATTCGACAGCACGTGCAGTGTTCCATCGAGGGCACCGACGGGCCGTGGGGGTGGTCAGTATGGGTGGCGTGGTTGTGCGTGGTCACTGCGAGCTCTGGCGGGTACTCTCGGGATCGATCAGATGCGAGAGGAGGTGAGGATGAGAAGAAGCTACGCCCGTCTCGAACAGCCACTTGTGAGAGAAAACGGCGCTCTCCGACCTGCCAGCTTCGAGGAGGCGATCGAGAAAACGGCCGCCGGGTTGAGTCTGCACCAGGGTGACTCCTTTGGATTATTCAGTTGCTCCAAGGCGACCAACGAGACGAACTACATCGCCCAGAAGTTTGCCAGGCTCGTGATGGGCAGCAATAACGTCGATAGCTGCAACCGTACCTGACACGCTCCATCCGTCGTCGGTCTGGCGGCAGTGTTTGGAGCAGGTGGGGGTACCAGCTCCTACAGGGAGATCGAGGAGACCGATCTCATCATCATGTGGGGTTCCAACGCGCGCGAAGCGCACCCCATCTTCTTCCATCATGTCCTCAAGGGAGTGCGCAACGGCGCCCGCATGTTTGCCGTCGACCCGCGGCGCACGTCGTCGGCAGCGTGGGCCGATGTTTGGCTGGGCATCGACGTCGGGTCTGACATCGCCCTGGCCAATGCCGTGGGCAGGGAGATCATCCACAGTGGACTGGTGAACCAGGAGTTCATCGACGAGGCCACCGAGGGTTTTGACGACTACGCCGCGTCTGTTGAGGAATACACCCTCGAGAAGGCCGAGAAGATCACCGGCGTCCCTGCCGAGGCAATCGGCCAACTTGCCCGCGAGTACGCCCGGGCAGAAACCGCCCAGCTTTGTTGGACGCTGGGGATCACCGAGCATCACAACGCAACCGACAACGTTCTTGCCCTTATCAACCTCTCGCTGCTCACCGGCCATGTCGGTCGATATGGCTCCGGGTTGGTTCCGGTGCGGGGCCAGAACAACGTTCAGGGCGGTGGTGACATGGGTGCCCTGCCCAACAAGCTTCCCGGTTTTCAAGACGTAGAGGATCAACAGAAGAGGGCGAGATTCGAGGCGGCATGGGGTGCCGAAATCCCGGCAAAGGCCGGCAAGCACATCAGTCTCATGCATGAGGCGATGGATGAAGGAGACCTCACCGCCCTCTACATCATCGGTGAGAATCCTCTGCAATCCGAAGCCGACAGCACCGAGATGCGACGGCGGCTCACCAGTCTCGATTTCCTCGTGGTTCAGGACATCTTTCTCACGGCTACGGCGGAACTGGCCGATGTGGTGCTTCCCGCCGCCGGCTGGGGAGAGACGGAAGGGACTTTCACGTCGAGCGAACGGCGTGTGCAAAGGGTTCGCAAGGCCATCGACCCGCCCGGTGAGGCTCAGGACGACATCGCCATTCTCTCAGCGCTGGCACGTGCGATGGGTCATCACTGGCCCACCCCTACCGCTGAGGAGGCCTGGGACGAGATGCGTCAACTCTCACCGCTTCACGGAGGGATGAGCTACGAGCGGCTGGATGAATCCGGAGGGCTTCAGTGGCCTTGCCCCGATCTCGACCATCCTGGCTCGCTCTTCCTTCACGGACGTCTCTGGGAGAGACCCATCTCCGGTCGCCGGGCACCATTTCACGCGGTTGAGGATGATCCACCGGTGGACACCCTGACGGAGGAGTTTCCGATTCGGCTGACAACAGGGCGTCGTCTCGACTCCTTCAATACGGGGGTTCAGAGTGGACGCTATTCGTCACCCCGGAGAATTCCAGGCGTGCTCGACCTGTCACCCGAGGACGGAGACTCTCTCGGTGTCATCGAGGGCGATCGAGTAATCGTCACTTCTCGCCGGGGAAGTCTCGAGGCTCCGGTTCGCTTCGACCGTTCCTTGCGTCCAGGCCTGGCTTTCATGTCAGTCCATTTCCCCGACGACGTTGATGTCAACGTCCTCACCCTCGACGCCTGGGATCCAAAGTCAGGGACGGCCGAGTTCAAGGCCACAGCCATCAGGGTCGAACCTCTGGTTTCTGTCTGATGGACCTTCGCGCCCTTCTGGATCGTCCCACGGATACGGAGCGTGAGGCCGTGGATCACCTTCTCGGTCCGGCTGAGGGATTCAATGGTCGAGTCGCCTACGGAGGTCACGAGGCAAGGGCGCAGAGACAGATGCTCCTACCTGCCCTGCACGCCTGCCAGGACGCCACCGGGTCGGTGAGCCGGGGGGCACTCGGCTACATCTCGGAACGGCTCACCATCCCACCCGCCGAGGTTTACGGTGTTGCCACCTTCTACTCCCTGTTCAAGGTCGACCAGCCAGGAGGGACAACCATCCATGTCTGTGATGACATCGTCTGTTCCCAATATGGGGCGGAGGGTCTGATGCAGACACTGGAGGGTTCCGGGCTGTCCTGGGAGGCAAGCCCCTGTCTCGGCCAGTGTGAGCGTGCTCCGGCGGTGATGTTTCACCAACCCGGCCAGGGTTATGGGAACGCCGCTCCGGTCGACCCCGACACGGTCGGCAATGTCATCTTCGATGAGCTTCCACCCGGTGTGGTTCATCAGGATCCATCTCAATTGCGGCTGCTGAGACGGATCGGCCGTATCGATCCGACCAGCCTCGAGGCCTATCGGGAGTCCGGCGGTTATCAGACTCTGACCCGGGCAATCAAGCTGGGTCCCGAAGGTGTGATCGCAGCTCTGAACGAATCCGGCCTGAAGGGCCGGGGTGGGGCCGCTTTTCCGATTGGAGTCAAGTGGCGGGGGGTGGCAGATGCGCCGGGACCGGTCAAGTACGTCATAGCAAACGGTGACGAGTCCGAGCCGGGTACCTTCAAGGACCGTCTTCTGATGGAGGGCGACCCCTTCGCCGTCATTGAGGCGATGACGATATTTGGCTTCGCCACCGGCTCAATCAGGGGCTACATCTACGTTAGAGGCGAGTATCCAACCGCCGAGAAGCGTCTTCGAGATGCCATCGTCATGGCAGCGAAGAGCGGTCTGCTCGGGACAGACGTGGCCGGTGCCGGTTTCGACTTCGATCTCGAAGTGAGAAGAGGCGCCGGCGCCTACATCTGTGGCGAGGAGACGGCTTTGTTTGCTTCGATCGAGGGCTATCGGGGGGAACCCAGGCAGAAACCGCCGTTTCCCATCGTGCACGGGGTGTTTGGCAAACCCACAGGGATCAACAACATCGAGACGCTGCTGGCAGCGCTCGAGGTCATCAGCAACGGGCCCGGGCAGTTCGCCCGGACGGGTACCGAGCAGTCCACGGGCACCAAGCTGTTCTGTGTCTCCGGCGCAGTGGAGAAACCAGGCGTGTTTGAGGTTCCATTTGGTACGACATTGGGAGAGATACTCGCTCTGGCGGGTGGTGTTGGCGGCGGCCGCGGACTGGGCGCCATTCTTCTTGGAGGTGCCGCAGGTGTGTTTGTCGACTCCTCTTCTCTCGAGATGCCGCTGACGTTTGAGGACACACGGGAAGCCGGGGCAACTCTGGGGTCGGGTGCGGTGATCGTCTTCGATGAGAACTGTGACTTTGGCCCCGTGTTGCGACGCATCGCCCGGTTCTTCAGTGAGGAGTCATGCGGCCAATGCGTCCCGTGTCGGATCGGGACCGTTCGTCAGTCCGAATCGCTGGCCCGACTTGGCGCCGGTGAGACTCTCGGGACTGTTGCCGACGAGTTGGACCGTCTCGATGATCTGGCCAGGGTGATGACCGACGCCTCGATCTGTGGTCTGGGTCAGACAGCGTCGTCGGCGATTCAGTCGGCGATTCGTCTTCAGCTTCGGGGAGCACCGGCATGACCCTCACCGAGCGCGAGATGTCGACGATCACTGCTCAGGTGAACGGCGAGACAATGGAGGTGCCGGAGGGGTCGACGATTCTCGACGCGTGTCGAGAGGTGGGACTGGACCTGCCAACCCTCTGCTACGGGCCCACGATGACAGCGGCTAACGCATGCCGTGTCTGCGTGGTCGAACTGGAGGGTTCCCGCACGCTCGTCCCATCTTGCTCCCGGGCTCTCGAAGATGGGATGGTGATCAGAACCGGGACGGAGCGAGCTCAGCACAGCCGTCGACTCGTTCTGGAGCTTTTGGGCTCCGCGAGCGAGCTCGATAGGTCGGGCGATCAGCTCGACTCGTGGATGCGGGCTGCGAGGGCCGAATCAGATCGGTTTGGCCCGAATGCGGCGACCGTTGCCACACCGCCCAAGATCGAAGACGACCTCTATGTTCGGGACTACGGCCGCTGCATCCTCTGCTACCGATGTGTGGACGCCTGTGGCGTCGAGCACCAGAACACCTTTGCCATCACGGTCGCAGGAAGGGGTTTCGACGCTCACATCGCAACCGAGTTCGACGTCGCCCTGCCCGATTCGGCATGTGTCTACTGTGGAAACTGCATCGCAGTCTGCCCGACCGGCGCTCTTGTGGGTCGAGTGGAGTTCGACATGCGTGAAGACGACACCTGGGATGAGTCGCGACAGGAGGTGACCAGGACGGTTTGCTTCTATTGCGGTGTCGGTTGCAACCTCGACCTGCACACACAGGACGGAAGGATCGTCAGCGTCACGTCACCCCACGATCACGACGTGACTCTGGGGAATCTGTGCATCAAGGGTCGATTCGGGTGGAGCTTCGTCAGTAGCGGTAAAGATGACTGACCAGGTCACTACCCATAGGGTCGTCCGATTCCGGGGTGATGCAGTCGAGGTTGAGGACGATCTGGTCGTTGAGGAACCCATCGAGGTACAGCTGGGGGGGATTCCTCTGGCGGTGGTCATGCGGACCCCGGGTGATGATGCCGAATTGATACTCGGCTTTGCCATCACCGAGGGGATCGTCCCGGGCCCTGAGGCGGTCTCCAACGTGCGGTCACTTGGCGAGGGACGGTGGAGCCTCGATCTAGCGGATGGGTTCTCGGTTGACCCTGAGCAGTTCAAACGCAACTTCTATGCGACATCGTCGTGTGGTGTTTG
>JAUXMQ010000262.1 GCA_030623125.1 Acidimicrobiia bacterium | reverse complement strand
GGATGTAACGGAGACGCCCGAAGGCCTCTTCGACATTGTTACCGAAGATCCAGAGGAACAACATGTTGAAGAGGACATGGAATACCCCTCCATGGAGAAACATCGAGTTCAGCATTGATAGGAACGGGATCTTCTCTGGGAACACAGGAACCTCGGAGCCTGAGAGACAGGTGCCGGTGATGATCTCCTCTGCGCTCAGCGGCTGAAGTGTTGTGATCTCGCAACCGATCGCCGCCCTCCGGTAGAGGAACTCCTCTTGCTCGGCCTGGGTCTGCTGACCCTGGATCGCAAAGAACACCAGCAGGTTGATAACGATGAAACCGATCGTGACGAATGGGGTTATCCGCGTCGGGTTGACATCTCGAAGAGGGAGCACCCTTGTGATCCTATGGGGTCAGGGCACGGCGGGGTTAGGAGCCCGCTCCTAGCGGAGATGCTCTTCGAGCCGAGCAAGAGTCCTGCCCCAAGCGGTTGCCCTTGCGTCCAGCCAACCGGCAGCTCTCGTGAGAGGCTCCGGACGCAGCACAAACCTGGTTTCCCGACCAAGTCGAGAGGAGTCGACCACCCCGGCCTTCTCGAGTTCCTGAAGATGACGAGCGACGGCCTGGCGACTGATGGGAAGACGCTCGGCGAACCGGGTGGCTGTCCCACTCCCTTCCTCCGCCAGCCAGTCGACCAACTGACGCCGGGTCGGGTCGCCAAGAGCCGAGAAGACGTCGGAGTCAGCCAACAGTGCTCACCGCGGAGACGTAGACATTCAGGTCTTCCAACTCCGAAGTCCATCCGGACAAGTTCTCCTCGAAGCGATGGTCGTAGACATCCGCTGGCAGTGCCACAAACCCCGATTCCACGAGGAGGATACGCGTTCGGTCACCAACGGACTCGAGACTGAACTCCACGAGGGTCGATGCCTGCTCGACCGGCGCGTCCTCGAGGGATTCCCACCGGAAGGAGAACCGAAACGGACGATCGACAACTTCGACAATCGCCTCCGTCGAAGCGTCGAACTCGGACCATCCGAATCGGGCGCGGCCACCCGGGCGAAGATCGACCTCGGCACTGTCACCGAACCATCTGCTCAGATGCTCCGGTGTCGTCAGCGCCTCCCATACCTTCTCGATGGGGGCATCGACCACGAGCTCTCTTCGGATCTCATCGACTCTCACTGTTGACTCCTGACACAAACGCGCAACCGAATTATTGCGAGTATAAGTGCAACATATTGATTGCGCGTCAAGTTGTCAAGACGGTCCCCCGCTGACGCCTGACCAGGCCTCGCGATCAGGCCAGAGCCGCCACCAGGGATATGGGAACATTCCCCGCCAGCGCCTGAGACACCGGACAACCGTCTTTCGCTGTCTGGGCAAGCTCCTGAAACTCCCCGGCGTTGATGCCCTCTACGCTGGCTGTCACCTCGAGGTCCATGGCGGTGATCCCCTCGCCAGGAACAAATGTGGCCGTCGCCTGAACATCGAGACTCGTCGATGGAGTGTCGTTCTTCGCCAGCGTGTTGGAGAGTGCCATCGAATAGCAGGAGGCGTGAGCGGCTGCGATGAGCTCCTCGGGGCTGGTCAGCCCGCCGTGGTCCTCTGCCCGGGCTTTCCAGGTGACTCGCATCGGCTCGGCTGCGCCGCTGTCGAGACTGGTCGTCCCGCTTCCGTTGAAAAGGTCGCCGTCCCAGTGGGTGCGGCCGGTGCTCTTGAGTGCCATCAATACCATCCTGATCTCGGGTGGTGGCGGACACTACTCAAGGGCTGATCGAGACCACAGGTAGCCTGTCGACATGGGCAAGTTGCTTGGCATTGCAGCCCTCGTTCTCATCGGGGTGATCGCCTTCGCCGTCTTCGGCGACGCCCTACCTGATACCAACCCGCTTCATGGCCTTGCCGAGGGCATACGTCAAGCCGGTCGGGCCATCGTCGATTCTGTGTACGGGGTCGGCCGGGGAGCGGCCAGAGGCATCAGCGGGGGCT
This sequence comes from Acidimicrobiia bacterium, assembly GCA_030623125.1. GTDB lineage: Bacteria > Actinomycetota > Acidimicrobiia > Spongiisociales > ZC4RG35 > SZUA-217. The sequence goes on along the minus strand of JAUXMQ010000262.1, from coordinate 595 downwards.
AGTGCCCCGAGCACTAGCCCTGGGTCGGGAACCCGAGATCCACACCACGATGGATCGGGTCCGGCCAGCGCGAAATGACAACCTTCTGCCGGGTATAGAAGTGGACGCCTTCCGGACCGTAGATGGCGTGGCTCCCAAATATGGAGTCCTTCCAGCCACCGAATGAGTAGAAGGACAGCGGCACCGGAATCGGAACGTTGATCCCGACCATGCCAACCTGAATCTCGTTCTGGAACTTGCGGGCGGCGCCACCGTCATTGGTGAAGACGGCGGTCCCGTTGCCATAAGGATTCTCGTTGATGAGTCGGATCGCTTCCTCAAAATGCTCCATCCGCACGGTCGATAGAACAGGTCCGAAGATCTCGTCGGTGTAGATCGACATGTCAGTCGTGACATTGTCGAACAGGGTTGGGCCGAGGACGTAGCCGTTCTCGTAGCCATCAACCACAAAGTCCCGGCCGTCGGCGACGAGCAGGGCACCTTGGCTTTCACCGGCATCGACGTATCCGCGCACCCGATCGAGATGCTGACGGGTCACCAACGGGCCCATCTCAACTCCAGGCTGGTCCCCGGGACCGACGGTGAGCTTCTCCAT
>JAUXMQ010000201.1 GCA_030623125.1 Acidimicrobiia bacterium | reverse complement strand
GGGGGGGGGATTCGTGCATGGTCGGCCTTCAAGGCCGCCCTCGTCGGAGCGGGGGTGGCCCGGATGATTCCCGCAGGTGGGGCCATCACTCCGGTTGCAATGTCCTGGACGGTTCGTGAAGAGGCCGACGGCTCGGCCGGCGCCGCGATCAGGACGGTGTTACTGAACTACTCGGGGCTCCTGATCATGGCCGGGGTGGGGTTGCTCTTCGCCCGCCCCGAGGAATCGGCTCAGATCGCCTCGATCAGCCTTTTCGTGCTGGCGCCGTTTGTTCTCGTCGCCGGTCTCGCTTTCATGTTCGGTTCGGGAAAACTCGGCACGCTGGTCAGGTTCCTCCCCAGGTTCGTCCGCGAGAAGCTGGAGCAGACCACTATCGATCATCTCCCGGGTTGGGAGTCACAGATCTACATCTGGACCCGGCTCTTGCTCGAGGCTGGCGCGTTGTGGATTGTCCTCTTCGCCTTTGGGATAGAGGTCAATGCCTTTCAGGCGATGGCCGCTTTCGGCGTTTCTCAGCTGGCGGGGGGTCTCCCCGGTACGCCGGGCGGGATGGGTGTGGTCGAAGGTGCTCTGACTTTCGTCCTTGTTGTCGCCTACGGATTCCCCATCGCCGCCATCATCGCTCCGGTCCTCGTGTTTCGGGTGATCTCGTTCTGGCTTCCTGCAGTTCTGGGGTTTCTTGCCGGCGGATCGACCTTTCTGCGTTCGGAGGCAGCCAAGAAGGCGGAGGCAGCAGACTCCTAGCCATCAGGGGGTACGCTCCTGAGTATGTCTGACAAAGTCTCCTTCAAGCTGTCGAATCAAGACGGCGAAACCGTCTCGGATGCCGATCTCGCCGGCCGAAAGTATGTGATGTTCTTCTATCCGCGGGCGATGACGCCAGGCTGCACCACCGAGTCGTGCGACTTTCGAGACAGCTATGACGAGTTCGCGTCCGCCGGCTATGCCATCGTTGGGGTGAGCCCGGACAAGCCCTCGTTGAACAAGAAGTTCCAGGAGAAGGAAGGGCTCAATTTCGACCTTCTCTCCGACGAGGACCACGTCCTGGCCGAGAGTCTTGGGGCATGGGGCGACAAGACCCTGTACGGCAAACTCAGTCGAGGCCTCATTCGCTCGACCTTCGTCGTAGACGAGAGCGGCTCATTGATCGAGGCCTACCGGAACGTCCGCGCCAAGGGTCATGTGGCTCGGGTCAAGGCAGACCTGCTCGGCTAGCTTCAACCGCTCAGTTCGATCCCGGCCAAGCCTTCGAGAGCCTTCACGAGAGCATGGTTGCCTTCCGAGCCCAACCCACGGGCCTGGAGTGACCGATAAAGCTGGAAGACAAGCGCGACGCCTGGCATGGGGACACCGAGTTCGTCCGCGGTCTCGAGAACGAGCCGGAGGTCTTTCTGCTGGAGATCGATGGTGAAACCGGGTCGCCAGTCTCGTTCGATCATCTGCGGTCCCCGGTTGGAGAGCATCCACGACCCGGCGGCGCCTCCCTCGACGGCTTCAAGGGTTTTGCGGAGGTCGAGGTCTGCGGCCTGGGCCAAAAGGAGCGCCTCCGAAACGGCGAGCTGGTTGAGCACCACCAGGACCTGATTCACGGCCTTCACCATCTGACCGGAACCCGGCTCCTCACCGACGTGAACGACCGACTTCGAGTAGGCGTCCATGAATGGGCGGGTCTTCTCAACGGCGTCGGACGAACCGCCCACCATCACCGCAAGCGTGCCGTTGACGGCGCCTTCCGACCCGCCGGAGACAGGTGCGTCGACCCAGTCGACTCCGAGTTCGGCGGCCCGGATGGCCAGGCCCTTTGTGGCGACGGGGGAGATTGTCGAGTGGTCTACGAGAATGCCGCCATGGGCCATCCCGTGAATGACTCCGTAGTCGCCGAAGACAACCTCCTCGACGTCGGGTGTGTCCGAGACGCAGACGAACACGATGTCACTCTCAGGACCGACCTCACGTGGGGTGTCGACCACATGAGCCTTCAGGTCGTCGGTCTTGGATCGAGTCCGATTCCAGACCGTGAGGCGGTGCCCCGCCGCTTCGAGGTTCGCCGCCATCCCGTGACCCATTATCCCCAGACCTATGAAACCGAGTCTTGTCATGCTCCCGCACCCTAGGAGTTCGCTGAGCAATGCACGGCGCCCGACTCGACGACCAGTCGTTACAGAGACCTGCTAAACCCGTAGTGATGCCACACGATCGACTCGACGCGACCCTGTCTGCCGATGTCGCCGTCCTTTTGGAGAGCGGCACAGGAAAGGGCACCGAGTCAGCGATAACCGGCGTCGTGCCGCCTCGTTCCGGGATGGGTCGTCGCTACCGTCTCGCCGGGTCGGATCGGCAATTCGTCCGCATGAACTCGAACAGCTACCTGGGGCTCTCGCTCCATCCCGCGGTGCTCACTGCCGAGGAGACCGGAACCCGGGAGTTCGGGGCCGGGCCCGGAGCTGTCAGGTTCATTTCCGGCACCTACCAGACGCATCTGGATCTGGAGCATCGTCTCGCAAGTTTTCATGGGCGCGAAGCCGCGATCGTCTTCTCGTCGGCTTATGCGGCCGTGTTGTCCACTCTGGCCTCTCTGATCACACCGGAGACCGTTGTTCTCAGCGACGAGTTGAACCACAACTGCATCATCAATGGCGTGCGAATGTCTCGCCCGGCATCACGAGGTGTGTATCCGCATCTCGACATTGGTGCCCTCGATAGAGCCTTGGAAGAGGCCGCAGGCACCGCCAAACGAGCAGTGGTCATCACCGACGGTGTGTTCTCGATGAGAGGCGACTTCGCAGACCTGTCGGCAATCAACGAGGTTGCCGGTCGTCACGACCCCGCCTATCCCGAGAATGTGGTGGTGGTTGTCGACGACTCCCATGGGATCGGCGCCTATGGGGCTACCGGACGCGGAACAGAGGAAGAGACCAAAGGCGCTGCGGACGTTCTCATCGGCACGCTTGGCAAGGCGCTCGGTGTCAACGGCGGCTATGTCACCGGCACCGACCCGCTCGTTTCCTTCCTCCGTGAGAAGAGCCCGATGTATATCTACTCCAATCCGATCACTGCTGGAGAAGCGGCGGCCGCCGAGATGTCTGTTTCGATCCTCGACTCCCCGGAAGGCGAGGAGATGCTTGCCCACCTTCGTGAGATGACGGCGAGATTCGAGTCCGGGCTGGTCGAAGCTGGGTACGAGACGGTTTCGGGACCACACCCCATAGTGCCACTCATGGTCAGGGAGACCGAGCGGACGGCTGCCCTCGCGGACCATCTGTTCGAAAACGGGATTCTGGCGACCGGGCTGAGCGTTCCGGTGGTTCCCAAAGGCTCCGAAGAGATTCGATTTCAGGTCAATGCCGACCATACGACGGGCGACCTCGACTATGTGTTG
>JAUXMQ010000003.1 GCA_030623125.1 Acidimicrobiia bacterium | reverse complement strand
TGGGTCTCGATCCCGAGGTCAGGAAGAAGGTTCGCATGGAGTATTACGAGGCCGGCCACATGATGTATGTCCATCAGCCGTCGCTCGAGGCTCTGGGCGGTCATCTGAGAGAGTTCGTGAACGCCACGACCTGATACCAAGCGTGTGCAGGAACGTGGACCCAGTCCACATGCCCGCACTCGCATTGGGCCTAATTGAGGTCTTTCCATGCGATGGAGTTGGCGAAGTCGTCGATGGCCTGCCGACCTTCGGCGAGCTCACCGACGACCCGAGAACGCAGCCGTTGTGCCGCCGTCAGTACCTCTCTGACTTCTTCGCGGATTACACCTGATCCTGAATCAGCGACGCCGGTTCGATGCCGATCGATTCAAGTTGCTCATCGAGTTTCTTGCGACGATTGGCCTCTCGCCAATGATTGGTCACCTTCAGGTAGGCGATGCGATAGAGCCAACGAAGGGCGTCCTCACCATCAGGGGCGTCCCGGATCTTTCGCCACACAGTCAAGAAGACGTCGGCAACGAGATCGTCGGCCGAGTCGACGTTGCTCCGTCGCCGGCAATAGGCGTGCACATGCCGGTAGTAGCCCTCATACATCGAGGTGAATACGGTCGTTTCCGGCTAGTGGTCCTCGGAGTGACGTTCTACAACCGCAAGCACTTCTGGCATGTCCAGCTCGGGGTAGGGGTCAGGGGCGAGAAGTCCCAGGATCCGGGCTTGTGATCGAGCCGTGACGATCACCTTGTTCTCCCATTTGGCGGCTACGTCGGCCGATGGATTCCGACAGCACGTCGGATCAGGACAGCCTGAGGTCTCCCGGTTCTCGGTGTCGCGTCCTCGGAACCAGCGGGCATTGGCGAACCTGACCCCCAAGGTGGTGGCGTAGAACGGATCCCGACCCGCTTCAACGTGTGTGGTGCAGAAGAAGGTGCCCCCAGAGGTGTCGGTGTATTGGTGGTGGGTCACGAAGCGGTCGACCGAGCCGAATGTGGCCATCGCTCCCCACCGGCGGCATAGACGCTGGGTCTCCAGACCCCCGTACTCATCTCGATCGACTGGCAGTCCATCGTTTGCATACCCTTTGACAATCGTTCCCATCTGGTCGCTGACGAGAAGATGACAGTCGATTCCAAGGTGTCGGGTGAGAAGATTGACGGTTCGCCACGCCGCCATCTCGTAGGAAACGTAATAGAGCTCTTTTACATCTTCGACGGCGATGTCGTGCTGTTCTCTCGAGGTTCGGAGCCGGTCGACGACGGCTTCTTCCGGGACCAGAACCGCTCCTGCGAAGTAGGCGGTCTCCATTCTCTGACGTAGGAAGGTGTCGAGGTCGGGATCAGTCTCGTGTTCGAGAAGCGACCCGGCGAGGGTCTGGAGCACCGCTTTTCGGGCTTGACGGGTTCGTAGTTCGTTGCGTTGGGCGATGTAGATGCGGCGGTGCTCGGTGTCGATGATGGATCGTGCGAACAGAGGCATGTCATCGATGGGTGTCAGATCGAACCCGGAGTCGGCGACGAGATCGAGGAGGTTTCGCGATGAGAACGGCCCTTCCCCGGCGTAGCCGGAGGCGGCCAGTGCCTTACGTGCCGTAGCCTCCACATTTTCGAGGTATCCATCGTTGTCGGCCAGAAAGGCGTGAACGGCGCCGTTGGCACGTCGGACGTCTTCAGAACCCGCTGAAGCGAGACCTGACTTGTCACGCAGGGCGTCGTGGAGGCCAACGATGTGCGTCAAGGTCTCGGTGCTCATCTTGGCGTTGGGTTTGACGCCGGGGAGATCGAGCGATTCGAAGAGAGAACTCTCCTGTGATCGGATGAGCGCGATCTCCAGCGAGTCACGTCGGCTCGGGGGAGTGGGCTCGAGGAGATCCGAGACGTCGACTTCAAGCGCAGATGCAAGGTCCATCATCAGGGTCACCCGGGGCTCCTTTTTGCCGTTTTCGAGAAGCGATAGATAGGGGGCGGGTTTACCCACCTGTCTGCCAAGCTGATCCAGGGTGAATCCGGCTTCGTTGCGGTAGTGACGAAGCCGTCTTCCCAGTACCAGCGGATCCAACTGCCGAGCTTCGACCATATCTGCTCCAATCCGAAAGATAGACCAATCTTATACGCTGATTGCAACTGATCGGAGGGATGGAATGAAGAAGATAGCGTCTTGTGAATCAATTTCGACAGACAGCCACGGAGAGAAAGGTGCTCACACCCGATGCGGTCGCCTTTCTCATCGATCTGGAAACCGAGTTTGGCTGGCGACGTGGACAACTTCTGACCCAACGTGAGATCCGACAGCACGCGATCGACGGGGGAGAGATGCCCGACTTCGATCCGGCGACCAGCCACATCCGGGATGGTGATTGGAAGGTCGCCCCGGTCCCCGACGACCTCGAGGATCGGAGGGTCGAGATCACCGGTCCGGTGGATGCCAAGATGATGATCAATGCTCTCAACTCGGGGGCGAAGGTGTTCATGGCGGACTTCGAGGACGCCACCTCTCCCCAGTGGAAGAACCTCCTCGAAGGTCATCTCAACATCGTCGAGGCTTATGGGAGAACTCTCGAGCTGAAGACGGAAAAGAAGCACTACGCGCTCAATGCCGAGGTCGCCACGCTCATGGTCCGTCCCCGCGGTTGGCATCTGACGGAGAAGCACTTTCTGGTCGACGAGCGCCCGATGTCTGCATCGCTCTTCGACTTCGGGCTCTACATGTTCCACGGCGGCCGGGCCGCCATTCGCAACGGGACCGGGCCTTACCTCTACCTCCCCAAGCTGGAGTCCCATCGTGAAGCCCGGCTCTGGAACGACGTGTTTGTCTGGACACAAACCAAACTCGACATATCGCAAGGAACCATCAAAGCGACCGTCCTGATCGAGAACGTCCTGGCGGCTTTCGAGATGGATGAGATCCTCTACGAGCTCAGAGAGCATGCCGCTGGTCTCAACGCCGGACGTTGGGATTACATCTTCTCAATGATCACCAAGTTCAGGAACAGGTCTGACTTTGTCCTCCCGGACCGCGCTCAGGTGACGATGACCGTGCCTTTTATGCACGCCTACACGGAGTTGATGATCAAGACTTGTCATCGGAGAGGTGCCCACGCGATTGGTGGAATGGCGGCGTTCATTCCCAACCGACGCGACCCCGAGGTGACGAAACAGGCAATGGCTGCCGTGTCCGCCGACAAGGCCAGGGAGGCCGGCGCCGGTTGCGACGGCACCTGGGTAGCACATCCGGATCTGGTGCCGATCGCGATGAGAGAGTTCGACCTGGTGCTAGGCAGCAACCCGAACCAGATCGATCGACTGCGCCAGGACGTCGAGGTCGATGCCGGCGGTTTGCTAGATCTTGATTTTCCCGGTGACGTGACGATCGACGGTGTTCGCACCAACGTGTCGGTCGGGATTCGATATCTCACCTCGTGGCTCTCGGGGACCGGCGCGGTTGCAATCAACAACCTGATGGAGGACGTGGCCACGGCGGAGATCTCCAGGTCCCAGATCTGGCAATGGGTCCACCACGGGATGGTCACCACCGACGGCACACCGGTCACCGAGGAGCTGGTCAGGTCGATCGGTGACGACGTTGTTCGCCAGATCGAGGAGGAAGAACACCCCCACCAGAGTCAACATGAATCCGCCCGGAAGATCTTCGAGGAGGTTGCGCTCGACGAGAGCTTTGTCGACTTTCTCACCTTGCCCGCGTACGAGCTGATCAACTGAAGGAGAGCCCTATGTCGCATTTTGCCAACGAGGCAGCCCGCCTGGCCGACGACTGGAAGACCAATCCGCGCTGGGAAGGGGTCACCCGCGACTACACCTCCGAGGAGGTCGTTCGGCTGAGGGGCAGTATCCGCGAGCAGCACACTTTGGCCAATCGGATGTCTCAGAAGCTGTGGCGAATCCTGACCACGGGGGACTACGTAAACGCCCTTGGCGCACTCAGCGGGGGACAAGCCGTTCAGATGGTGAAGGCCGGGCTCCAGTCGATCTACCTGTCCGGATGGCAGGTCGCGGGCGACGGAAATCTGGCTGGCGAGGTCTACCCTGACCAATCGCTCTACCCGGCCAACTCGGCGCCGGCGATGGTCAAGCGGATCAACAATGCCTTGCGTCGCGCCGACCAGATCCATTGGGCCGAGGGAGACATCGAGATGGATTGGTTCGTTCCCATCGTGGCGGACGGCGAGGCCGGCTTTGGCGGTGCACTCAACGTATTCGAATTGACCAAGTCTTTCATCGAAGCTGGAGCTGCGGGTGTGCACTTCGAGGATCAACTCGCCGCCGAGAAGAAGTGTGGCCACATGGGCGGGAAGGTGTTGGTGCCGACCAGCCAGCATGTCCGAACGCTCCGTTCGGCCCGACTGGCAGCGGACGTTGCCGGTGTGTCGACTCTCATCGTTGCTCGCACAGACGCCAACTCGGCGACCTTGCTCACTTCAGACGTCGACCCCCGCGACCACGAGTTCACCACGGGGGTCCGTACCGCAGAAGGCTTCTTCGAGGTTCGTGATGGGCTCGAGTCGGCGATCGCCAGAGGCCTGGCCTATGCCCCGTACACCGACCTGATCTGGTGTGAGACCGCCAAGCCCGACCTCGATGAGGCCCGGAGGTTCGCCCGGGCGATCCACGCCGAGTATCCAACCAAGATGCTGGCCTACAACTGCTCTCCATCGTTCAACTGGTCTTCCCAACTCGACGAGGACACCATCGCTATGTTCCAGAAGGAACTTGGCACCATGGGATACCGCTACCAATTCATCACATTGGCCGGATTCCACTCTCTCAACGCCTCGATGTTCCAACTGGCGCACGGCTATAACGAGTCCGGCATGAGTGCCTACGTGGAGCTCCAGAACCAGGAGTTTTCCATGGAGGATCAGGGGTACACCGCAACCAAGCACCAGCGTGAGGTCGGCGCCGGCTACTTCGACCTGGTCAGCCAGGCCATATCCGGGGGCACCTCCTCGACCCTCGCCCTCACCGGCTCCACCGAAGAGGACCAGTTCTAGAACCGCCTTCCTAAGGCTTGGCGCGTCGCATATGAGCTTTTACGGGTAGAGGAAGAGTCGATCAGGCCCCGTCTTCCGTTCTAGACGACCCGGATGCCGTCTTTCCAGACCTGATCGATCCGCTCTCTCAGAGTGTCGAAGTCGAAGGGGTCGCCGTCGACGACGACCACATCGCCAATCTTGCCCTCTTCGAGGCTGCCGAGGCGGTGGTCGAGACCCATGAGCTCGGCCGCGCCGCGGGTCGTCGCCAGGATGGTCTGTTCCGGGGTGAGACCGTTCTCGGCCATCAGAGCCAGCTCGCGCAGATTTGTCCCGTGCGGCGCGACCGGGCAGTCGGTGCCCATCGCCACCCGCACGCCTGACTCCACGGCGAGACGGAACGCGTCTTGTTCCGGAAACCCAAGATCGGCGAACTTCTGCCGGACGGCCTCCGGAGCATCCTCGTCGTCGGCCATCTTCTCGGTTATGTCGCCCGTGGTGAGTGTTGCCACGAGCCAGGTGCCTGCCTCGGCCATCATCTCTGCCCCCTCCTCATCGAGAAAGGTCCCGTGCTCGATGGAGCGGACACCGGCCCTGACCGCGCGCTTGATCGCTTCGGCGCCGTGGGCATGGGCCATCACGGACACTCCGAGGTCTGCGGCCGTGAAGACGATGGCGTCCATCTCGTCCTGACTGAAGTTGGGATGCCTCGGATCGTCGTTGGGTGAGAGAAAACCACCGCTGGCAGAGATCTTGACCACCTCGGCGCCAGCCCGGATGACTTCTCTCGTCTTGAGGATGCAGCTATCGACACCATCACAAATCGGGTCAGGCATGCCTGGTAGAAGGACTTGCGCAAAAGGGTCGGCCCCATACTCCATGTAATCGTCGGCATGGCCACCCGTCATCGATAGCATCGTGATGGCGGTTCGCATCCGGGGACCTATCACGTGTCCCCGGTCCAACGCCTGCTTGAAACCGATCCCGGCGCCCCCGGCATCTCTGACCGTTGTGATCCCCAACTCGAGAACCATGCGCGCCGTATGCGGAAATCGCAGGATCTCGGCCTCTGGGGCCGTACTCATTCGATTCAAGAGGTTCATGTCCAATTCGGCGAATGCCAGGTGGGTGTGGGTATCGAAGAATCCGGGCAGTACTGCCTTTCCGGTGCAATCGATGACTTGGTCGCCAGTCAGATCCGAACCAATGGCGGCAATTTGGCCGTCGTCGATGCGGACGTCAGACCCTCTCAGCTCGTCACCCAGGAATGCTTGTCCACCCTTGAAAACTGTCGACGCCACCCCAGATCCTCTCTTGGTTGAATGGGTGGAACTTAGCCCGGTTGGAATCTCGCTCCTCGATCGTGGGTTAGTTTCCACAACATGACCCAATGCCTGCATTCCGACACCACCTGGCACAAAGTTGCCGAACTCGATGATCTCCCTGAGGGGCGGGTGAAGACGGTCACTGTCGGCAGGCGCAGCCTTGCCCTGACCAAAGTCGACGGCAACTACGGCGCTCTCGACAACCGCTGCCCACATCAGGGCGGTCCGCTTGGCGAGGGGTCGATCGAGAAGGGGTGGCTCCGCTGCCCATGGCATGGATACGACTACGACCCCCTCGATGGGAAGCCCCCGGAGGGATTCTCTGACAGCCCCTCGTGTTTTGCCACCGAGGTTCGCGACGACGGCGTCTATGTGGCGCTTCCCCCACATCACGAACGGGAGAGGACCGTCAGCGATGTCCTTGTCGAGACGATGGTCAACTGGGGAGTCACCCACGTCTTCGGCATGGTCGGCCACTCCAATCTCGGCTTTGCTGACGCTATGAGAGAGGCTGAGGCGAGGGGTGACTTGACCTATATCGGGATTCGCCATGAGGGTGCAGCGTCCTTCGCGGCGAGCGCATACGGAAAGCTCACCGGTGAGCTGGCAGCCTGTTTCGGAATCGCCGGCCCCGGCTCTACAAACCTGTTGACCGGTCTATATGACGCCAAGGTGGATCGAGCCCCGATTCTCGCCATCTCCGGGCAGGTCCCTTCGAAGACCAAGGGGCGTGGAGCATTTCAGGATCTCGACCTGGAGGCCGCGTTCACCGATGTCGCCCGCTATTCCGAGACCGTCCTGCCGGGGGGCAGCTACGCCGAGATCATGACTCTTGCCTGCAAGACAGCCTTGGTCGAGAGAGACGTGGCACATCTGGTGCTTCCCGATGAGGTGCAGGTGATACCGAGCAGCGAGCCCGCGGGAAGTCCAGCCGGACGTACAGGCAAACGCGAGACCGCGCCACCGGAAGACGTGCTCGACGCGGCCGCTGCGAGGATTGCCGAATCTGAAAGGCCTCTTTTCATCGTGGGCGCCGGGGCGCGTTTCGAGATGGACCGCATCATCAACTGCGCCCAAAGCATGGGCGCTCCCGTTGTCACCACTTTCAAGGCAAAAGGTCAGATCAGCGACTCTCATCCGCTCGGGTGCGGCGTCCTCGGAAGAAGTGGCACGCCAATCGCCTCGTGGTTCATGAACGAGAGCGATCTGCTGATCGTGTTCGGAGCATCTTTTTCGGATCACACCGGGATAGCCGACTACAAGCCGATCATTCAGATTGACTACGACCCGATGGCCCTTGGCCGATTCCACCCCGTTGAGATTCCGATCCTTGGACACGTCGGGGTGACTGCTGAGCTGCTGGCAAACCGAATGGCCGGGGGCGATGGATTCGAAGATCGCACCGAAGAGGTTGCGGAACGCCGAGACATCTGGCGCAGGGAGAAAGCCAGCCGCCGGGCCGATGATTCGGGTCGGGGCGTCAACTCGGCGGCGATTTTCGACAGTCTGTCCAGGCTGATCGACGCCGACGCGGTGATGGCCGTCGACGTCGGGAACAACACCTACTCGTTTGGCCGCTACTTCGAGGTGGTGAACCAGTCAGTGGTGATGTCGGGCTATCTCGGGTCAATCGGCTTTGCCTTTCCGGCGGCGATGGGGCTGTGGGCCGCAGTTGGCGGGGAGCGCCAGGTGGTTGCCATTGCCGGTGACGGCGGGTTTGGGCAATACGCCATGGAGTTCACGACCGCGGTGAAATACAAGATGGACATCACCCTGATCCTCCTTGTCAACGACGAGTTGGGAAAGATCAGCAAGGAGCAGCGTGGTGGCGAGTTTGATGTGTGGCAGACGAGTCTCCACAACCCGGACTTCGCCGAGTTTGCCAATCTCTGTGGCGGGCGAGGATTCCGGGCAAGGGACGCCTCCGGTCTGGATGAGGCGATCATGGCGGCCCTTGCCTTTGAAGGGCCCTCCCTCGTGCACATCGACACCGACCCGCTTCTCGTCTGACCTGTTCTGCGAAGATCTACGCGGGCATAACCCGCGTAGATCTTCATAGAGAAGAGTTTCGGCCCGGGTCCGGAGTGAGAGTTATCATTTACATCGGGACAACAAACGACAGCCGCCCCGGAGGGATCCGCCATGAACATCGTCCACGTAGTGGGAACAGGAACCATCGGCGAACCCCTGATCGGTCTCCTCGCCGACAACAAAGACCACTTCGGTCTTGATGAGGTCACTTTTCACAAACGCACTCCGCTCGTCACCGAAAGGGCCAAGGTGGCGGATCTGGTGCGCCGCGGTGCTGTTCTCTGCGTCGACGACGACAAGAGGCCGACCTTTGAGGAGTTGGGTCACACGCCGAAGTTCGAGAAGCGAGAGGCAATCGAACGCGCTTCCGTGGTCATCGACTGCACGCCAGTCGGTAACCAGAACAAGGACGAGTTCTACCTGGATGCGATCGGGCCCGTCGGGTTCATGGCTCAGGGCTCAGAGCATGGCTTCGGTAAGAAGTACGCCAGGGGTATCAACGACTCGGCCCTGGTCCGGGGGGACGACAAGTTTCTCCAGATCGTGAGTTGCAACACTCACAACATCTCGGTGCTCATCAAGGCATTGGGGATGGACACCGACGGGACCAATCATCTCGTGGACGGACGCTTCATGTGCATGCGCAGAGCCAACGACATTTCTCAGGACACAGGCTACGTGGCGAGTCCGACGGTGGGAGGGCATGGCGATGAGAGGTTCGGTACCCATCACGCCCGTGACGCCCATGACATCTTCAGCACGCTGGGATACGACCTGAACGTGTTCTCGTCGGCTATCAAGATGAATACGCAGTACATGCACTCGTTGCACTTTTCTCTGACCCTCGATCGCGACATGACGCTGGACGAGGTGAGGGAGCGCCTGTTGGCCAATACCCGGATCGCAGTGACCCACAAGAAGTCGGCGAATCAGGTGTTCTCCTTTGGCCGCGACCACGGTTACTACGGCAGGATCATGAGCCAGGCTGTTGTTGCGTTGGAAACGCTGGCGGTGCGCAACGGCAACGAGGTCGTGGGTTTTTCTTTCACTCCCCAGGACGGCAACCCTCTTCTTTCCACGGTGGCAGCGCTGCTCTGGTACCTGGACCCTTCCCGCCGCGAGGAGAGGCTCGACATTCTCCGCCGGTATCTGTTCGCCGAGATATAGACGTGGAGGCCAAGGCGACGGCTTCCGCCGAGGAAGCGATTCGCGCGATCGGGCGACGCGACGTTCCCTTGGCTCGCACCTGTGTTTCTGAGGCATTCGACGCTGATCACGCTGTCGGGCCCCTCGCCGACGCCATCTATCTGGCCTGTGCAGAGATCGAAGAGGAGGGCGATGTGAGCACCGCCACTTGGAACACCCTGGCCGACGCCGTCGACTCGCCGGACCTCCTGGCGGTGGTCGAAGCGAGCCGATCCTGACCTTCAAGCGTGTGCGGCTACGTGGCCTGGGGCCGCGTAGCTGCACACGCATTTATGCTCTTGGGTGATGACTGCCCCCTCCTTATGGCTCACCACGCTGGGCTGTGCCAAAAACCAGGTCGACTCGGAGAAGGTCGCAACGATGCTTTCCGAGGCCGGCTACGTCTGGGCGGACTCACCCGAGACCGCTGATGTCGTGATGGTCAACACCTGCGCGTTCATCGAGGAGGCCCGGGCAGAGTCGGTCGACACCATCCTCGACCTCGAAGACCGCAAGCGCGACGACGCTCGGTCGATAGTGATCGGTTGCATGGCTCAGCGTTTTGGCACAGAGGTGTCATCGGCCTTACCGGAAGTCGACGCCGTTCTCGGAATCGACCGCTACGGCGAACTGGTGGGTGTTCTCGATGACTTGACTCGTTGGCATCCCGTAGACATCAAACGGCGCCCAATCATGGACATCCTCCACGCCACAGGTCGCCCCGTCTCAAACCTGCCGTACGCCTATCTGAAAGTGGCCGAAGGATGCAACAAACCGTGCACTTTCTGCGCTATCCCCTTGATCAGGGGCAAGCAGCGCTCACGTCGCCCGGTGGAGATAAGGGATGAGCTTGGTGGTCTGGTGGGTTCCGGGGTGAGCGAGGTGGTGCTGGTCGCTCAGGATCTCGCAGCCTACGGCCGTGATATCGATGCCCCCGGTGGGCTCTCGGACCTTCTCGCCTTCCTTTCCGATGTCGACGGTCTGCGCCGCCTTCGACTGCTCTATCTGCACCCGCGAGAGATCAGCGACCGTCTCCTCGACGAGATGACTTCTAACGCCATGGTGGCCCCATACTTCGATCTCTCTCTTCAACATGTGTCCCAGCAGCTGCTCCGAGCGATGAAACGCCCGGGCAACACTGAGAAGCACCTTGCCCTGGTGTCACGCATCCGTGACCTCGAGCCATCGTCGGCGCTTCGCTCTTCTTTCATTGTCGGCTTTCCCGGCGAAACCGACGATCACGTCGATGAGCTCGCCGACTTCCTGGAGAGCGCCCGGATCGACTGGGCAGGGTTCTTCCCCTACTCGGCCGAACCGGGCACACCTGCGGCCACGATGGAGGATCAGGTGCCGAGGGAGGTGACGATGGAGCGACTCCGCCATCTCTCCGGCATCCAGGACGAGGTCACCACCACACACAACGAGGCGTGGCTGGGTCGAGCCGATGAGATTCTCGTCGATCAGGTCGAAGACGATGTGCCGGTGGGGCGTTCCTATCGGCACGCTCCCGAGATCGATGGTGTCGTTCGCCTCGACCGGGGCAAACCGGGGGAGTGGGTCAAGGTCGAGTACACCGGAGTCTACGGCCCGGACATGGAAGCCATCGTTCTGTGATTGTCGAGGTAATCGCCGTTGGCACGGAGTTGCTGCTAGGCCAGATTACGAACACCAACGCATCGACAATCGGCTCGGCTCTAGCCGAGCAGGGTTTCGACGCTCACTTCCAGCAGGTCGTCGGTGACAACGAGGCTCGCGTCGCGGAATCGATCAGAGTTGGCATCGAACGATCCGATGCGGTGATCATCACCGGGGGAATTGGCCCCACCCAGGATGACCTCACCCGGGAGGCGGTTTGCCTGGCCACCGGTCTGGAGATGGAGTTCAGCGACGAGTACGCCGATCATCTTCGAGGGTGGTGGGAGCGCAGAGGCCGGGAGATGCCCGAGTCCAACCTCCAACAGGCCGAGCACCCCGCCGGTGCGGAGCTTCTGACCAACCCGAAGGGCACCGCGCCGGGACTGATGATCGAACACGAAGACACGCTGATCTTCTGCGTGCCCGGGGTCCCGGCCGAGATGGAGCACTTGTTGCACGAAGAGGTGATTCCGCGTCTCTCCGCCGCTTCAGGTGAGAAGGCCGTCCTGGCGAGCCGACTCCTTCGCACGTGGGGTCGCTCGGAGTCGGACATCGCCGATTCGTTAGACGACCTCTACCGCAGTTCGACCAATCCTTCCCTTGCGTTTCTCGCTTCCGGAGGTGAGATCAAGATTCGGATCACCGCCAAGGCCGATGACCGGGCCTCGGCATTGAAACTGATAGAGCCGATGGAAACGGAGGTCAGATCCCGGATGGGCTCGGTCCTGTTTGGCACCGATGACGAAACCATCGAGAGAGTCATCTTCAGGTTGCTCACCGAACTCGACTACACCATCGCCGCGGCAGAGTCGATGACGGGTGGCCTGGTGACCGCGGCACTCACCTCCCTGCCAGGCTCGTCGGCCATGACTCGCGGTGGCATTGTTGCTTATCACTCCGAATTGAAGGAGCGTCTGCTCGGCGTCAGTGACGCATCGACGGTTGTCGACCTGGAGACGGCGGAGGAGATGGCCCGAGGCGGACGCGAGTTGCTTGGCGCCGATGTTGTGGTGTCGGTCACCGGTTCGGCGGGCCCGGAGCCGCTGGAGAAACCGGTCGGGACCATGGTCATCGGTGTCTCAACTCCGGAGCACACGCAGGCAAAGGAGATGCGCATGGTTGGGGATCGGGAAAGGGTTCGTACCTACGCCGTCACTTCCGCGTTGCATCTCATCCGTCTGGCGCTGATCGGCAAGTGGTGGGGACGCTAGGGCGAGTATTTGCCGCGGTGCCGCTGCCTCCCGAGATCCGGATGGCGCTTGCCGACCGGACATCGGTTCTCGCCATTCCCGGCAGGCTGGTCCCACCGGAGAACTGGCATCTGACACTGAGATTTCTGGGGGTCGTGGACGAGGTCACCTACGAACGGTTCCTCGCCGGTATGAGCGGGGTCGAACGTGTGTCCCCGTTTCCGATCAGGCTCGGTTCGTTGGGAGGTTTTCCCAACGAACGAAAAGCGACCGTCCTCTGGGCCGATGTCATCGAGGGGGTGGAGACGCTTGTTCGACTCAACGAGATTGCCGAAGAGGCTGCCCGAGCCGCCGGCCTCGAACCGGAGGAGCGTCCGTACCGACCCCATCTCACCCTGTCACGAATCCGCCCACCCGAGGACATCGGCGCTCTGACCACAGAAAAACTCGACCTGCGATGGTCGTGCGATGAGATCCTCGTCTACGAAAGCCGTTCCAACGGAGGTGGTGTCAGATACGAACCTCTTGAAACCTTCACGTTTTTCGGGTAAATCCAACTTGCGAACACATGTTCGATCTAGCATCACTAAATCTGTCAGGGTGGTCCGATACGGTTTTGGTGATATGAGTCAGGAAGGACGCAACGTGGAACGTGACAAAGCACTCGAGATGGCGATGAGCCAGATAGAGCGTCAATTTGGAAAAGGCGCAGTCATGAAGATGGGTGAGTCGGCGCAACGGCGAATTGACGTGATCCCCACCGGAGCACTGTCACTGGATCTTGCCCTGGGAATCGGTGGCGTGCCTCGCGGGCGCATCATCGAGGTCTACGGCCCGGAG
>JAUXMQ010000194.1 GCA_030623125.1 Acidimicrobiia bacterium | reverse complement strand
TGCCACGGCCGAAGCGATGTTGTTCTCATCTCCGACAAAGGACACCGGGTGCTCTCCTCTACCAGAGAGAGTCCCCTCCTCGACTGTCTGACAGATCCGGGCCATGGCAGCCACCGCCTGTATCGGGTAATCACCGATCGCCGTCTCACCCGAGAGCATCACCGCGTCTGTGCCCTCGGTGACGGCGTTGGCGACATCGGTGACCTCGGCACGCGTCGGCCGGGGGTTTGTGATCATCGATTCGAGCATCTCCGTGGCAGTGATAGAGACGCTCCCCGCCGCATTGGCCTTCTCCAGGATCTCGGCCTGGATCAGGGGCAACCGCTCCAACGGCACCTGGACGCCCAGATCACCCCTGGCGACCATCACCCCAAAAGACGCGGCAAGAATCTCGTCGAGATTCTCCAATGCCTGAGCCAGCTCGATCTTGGCAATCACCGGGACATCCCCGCACAATGACGCCACGGCCTCAACGTCCGCGGCCACACGCACAAAGGACGCCGCCACGTAATCGACTCCCAACTTCTTGCCAAACGCCAGATCGACCTCGTCCTTCTCGGTGATGCCCACCGCCGACAGACTGCTGTCCGGAAAGGCAACACCCTGATGATCGGAGAGTGAGCCGTCCTCGAGAATGCGAGCAAGCAGGGCGCCGTCCGATCTGCCTACTATCTCCAGCGTCAGCATGCCGTCGCCGAGGATGACCCGGTGCCCGGGAAAAACATCGTCCAGCAGCTTTTTGTAGCCCACCTGAATGGCGCCCGCTCCCCCTTCTACCGACGCCGGCGTGAGAGCCACCTCAGCATCCTTGTGAAGCTCGATCTCACCGCCAGGAAAGGTCCCAACCCTCAGTTTCGGCCCCTGGATGTCTTGCATCACCGCCACACTGCGACCGGCGTCCTCTGACGCCGAGCGAACCCAATCGAACATCTGACGATGCTGGTCGTGATCACCATGGGAGAAATTGAGACGGGCCACATCCATTCCGGCATCGATCAGAGCTCGTATGCCCGGCTCGCCGGCAACCGAGGGACCGAGGGTGGCGATGATCTTGGTTTGGCGCTGCATCTCGGTCTGACGCTAACCGGATCGGGGTCACACTCCTTTGATCCTGGCCGATCAGTTCCTGGCTATGAGGAGAGCTTCTCCCTCAGAAGCTGATTGACCAGTTTTGGGTCTGCCTTGCCCTGACTCTCCTTCATCACCTGACCAACCAGGAAACCGACGACTTTCTGCTCGCCGCCCGCATAGCTGTCGACTGCCTCAGGATTGTCGGCAAGCACTCCAGCAACGATCTCGTCCAACGCCGACACGTCTGAGATCTGAATCAGATCGCGGGCTTTCGCCACATCTCGCGGCCGGCCTTCACCGCTGAGCACTCCTTCGAGCACCTCTTTGGCGGCCGACGATGAGACATGTCCCTCGTCAACGATCTCCACCAGTTCGGCGAGATGACTGCCGTCGAGGGGAAGCTCTGCCGGATCGGTCCCGGTCCTTCGCAACCACGCGGTCACCTCACCGACCAGCCAGTTGGCGGCGCGCCGGTGATCCGCTCCCGCTGTCGTGGCACTTTCGTATACCGCTCGAATCTCGGCGGAAGAACTGGACAGCACACCAGCTAGGTCGGCATCGAGGCCGGCTTTTGAGTATCTATCCCTTCGGTTCGCGGGCAACTCTGGAAGACCTTGCTTGATCTCATCGACCCATGGAGCAGACATGACCATCGGAACCAGATCGGGCTCGGTGAAGTAGCGATAATCCGAGGATCCCTCCTTGGCCCTCATCGACCGGGTGACACCGGCTTCTTCGTCCCAGTGACGAGTCTCTTGAGTCAGCTCACCTCCGGCCTCGACCACGGCGACCTGGCGCTCTATCTCGTAGTCGACGGCCCTCTCCAGGGATCGGAAGGAGTTCATGTTCTTGACCTCGACCTTGGTTCCAAGAACATCGTCACCCAGTGCCCTGATCGACACGTTGGCATCGAAGCGAATCGAGCCCTCTTCGAGGCGCGCATCAGAGACTCCCAACTCGACTATCACGGCCCGCAGCCCCTGGGCGTACGCACGGGCTTCGGCAGCGCCGCGGATGTCCGGCCGGGAGACGATCTCAACGAGGGGGACACCCGATCGGTTGAAATCGAGCAGTGTCGACTCGGCGGCATGGATCCTTCCACCATGACCGACGTGTGTCGACTTGCCGGTGTCCTCCTCCATGTGCGCCCGTTCGATGCGGATGCGTCGCGTCTCGCCATCAACCGTAACATCGAGATAACCGTCATGACAGACAGGGATGTCGAATTGGGAGATCTGGTAGCCCTTCGGGAGATCGGCATAGAAGTAGTTCTTGCGGTGAAATACCGAACGCTCCGTCACCTCACAATTGAGGGCAAGGCCTATCAGCATGATCCACTCGATGGCCCTTCGATTTGGAACCGGGAGTGCACCGGGTAGACCGAGACACACAGGGCATACGTTGGTGTTGGGCTCCACACCGAAATCGACGGCGCAGCCACAGAACATCTTCGACTCGGTCGAGAGCTCGACATGGACCTCGATACCGATCACCGACTCCCAGGTCATGAGGCGACCTCTTCGAGAATCGGGCGCTCGGCAAAGTCCGCGAGATTCTCCACGGCGGAAGCAACCTGAAACATGATGGTTTCGCCGAGGGCCGGAGCCATCACCTGAAAGCCTATGGGGAGATTCTGGGTGTCGAGACCGATCGGAATTGAGATCGCTGGATGACCCGCAAGGTTCGAAGGGATGGTGCAGATGTCAGAGAGGTACATGGCGAGCGGGTCGTCGACCCGGGCGCCGGCTTCGAATGCGACGGTGGGGCTGGACGGTGACACCAGCACATCGACGTTTTGGTAGGCGCGGGCAAAGTCTTCGTGAATGGCGGACCGAACCTTTTGGGCCTGTCCATAGAAGGCGTCGTAATACCCGGCGGATAGCGCATAGGTTCCAAGTAGGACCCGTCGGATGACTTCCGGTCCGAATCCTTCGGCTCTGCTTCGCGCCATCAATGTCTCAGTGGTCCCACCCTCACCACGATGGCCATACCGGATGCCATCGAAACGGGCCAGGTTCGCTGATGCCTCGGCCGGCGCGATCAGATAGTACGCGGAGAGGGCGATGTCGAAGGTGGGCAGCGAAACCTCCACCACGGTGGCGCCGGCGTCGGACAGCTCGTCGACCATCGCCGAGACAGCGGCTTCGACCGCCGGCTCGTATCCTTCGCCGGCCAATTCCTTGACCACTCCGACCCTGAGGCCTGAAACACCATGGCTCAGCGCTGTCGAAGGACTCGGATACTCTCCTGCATACGACGTTGCGTCCAGCGGGTCATGGCCCCAGATGGCCTCGAGCATGATCGCCGCGTCCTCGACACTTCTCGAAAGCGGGCCTATCTGGTCGAGTGATGATGCAAAGGCGATCAGCCCATACCGGCTCACCGTCCCGTACGTCGG
>JAUXMQ010000101.1 GCA_030623125.1 Acidimicrobiia bacterium | reverse complement strand
GGCCGTGGCCATGCAGCATGGCCGCGATCCGATCATTCTTCTCGTTGACAACGGAATGTTGGCCACCATGAGAATGCATCCGGAAAGGCATTACCCCGGTCGCGTTTTTGGCTCGGAGCGGGTCAACCCAGACTTCGTCCAGTTGGCTCGTTCCTTCGGTGCCCATGCGGAGCTGGTGGAGCGGACCGAAGACTTCGCGGATGCCTTCGAGCGATGCCTGGATGCGGACGTCGCGTCACTCCTTGATCTTCGCCTCGATCCAGAGCAGGTGACGCCCACAACGACCATGAGCGGTGAGCGTTCCGATGCGGAAGCTCGTAAGCATTCGTCTTAGTACTGTCCACCTCGCAAGCATTCGAACACACCTGGCTGATCGGGGGTTTTCTTGGAACCGGTATTGATTGGTGGTGAGTGGCGGCAGTCGGAGTCAGTTGACTCATTTGTGGCCCTCAATCCCAACGAAGGAAGGGCAATCGACAGATCCTTCCCGGTCTCTTCGATGGCAGACGTCGAAGCGGCTCTCGATGCGGGCGTTGACGCGTCCCGTCAGCTTCGTGATGTTCCGGCCGTAGTCATCGCCGACTTCCTCGATGACTACGCCGACGCCATCGACGCCGACAAGAGAAGGATTGTCGACACCGCTCACGATGAGACCGGCTTGCCGAGCAGTCCGCGTCTCGAGGCCGAACTGGCCCGCACAACCGATCAGCTGCGACAAGCAGCAAGAGCCGTTCGTGATGGGTCGTGGGTGACGGCCACGGTGGACACGGCGTCCAATGTCCGCTCGATGTATGCACCCTTGGATAAGCCAGTGATCGTCTTTGGGCCCAACAATTTCCCAATCGCGTTCAATGGCGTTGCTGGCGGTGACTTCGCCGCGGCCATCGCAGCGGGAAACCCGGTTATTGCCAAGGCCAACCCCGGCCATCCGGGAACAACCCGGTACCTTGCCGAGGCGGCAGTCGAGGCCATCGGCTCCAGTGGTGTCCCTGCATCTTTGGTCCAGTTCATCTACCGGGTCCGTGGAGAGGATGGTCTGACTTTCGTTTCGGATGAGCGGGTCGGTGCGGTCGGTTTCACTGGGAGCAAGAGAGGCGGTCTGGCACTCAAGCAAGCCGCCGATGGCGCCGGCGTCCCCATCTACCTCGAATTGGGCAGCGTCAACCCGGTGTTCCTGCTCGAGGGAGCCCTCGAGGCGAGGGGTGAGGCGATTGCAGCTGACTTCTATGCATCGTGCACATTGGGGGCCGGTCAGTACTGCACCAATCCGGGGTTCGTCGTCGTCCCCACCGGAGAGGCGGGAGATCGGTTCGTCAAGAAAGCAGGGGAGCTGTTTGGTCAGGGAGAGGCCGAAACCCTTCTGGGTGAACCCGGGCATCTCGGCGACGGTGTGGCGATCCTCGAGAAGCACGGTGCCGACCTGATGGTAGGTGGCGGCCTCGTCGAAGGTGATCGGTTCGCATTCGAGAACACATTGCTCGCCATCACGGCGCCCGAGTTCCTCGATGACGCCACGGCCCTCCAAACCGAGGTATTCGGTCCGGTCTCTCTGCTGATCCGGGCGGACAGTCCCGAAGAGATGGCTGCTGTGGCTGCGGCCATGGAGGGGAATCTGACCGGTGGGATCTACTCGGACCCTTCCGATGAGGCGGCCTATGCAATGGTCGCGGCGGATCTGCGGCCTCGAGTTGGGAGGCTTCTCAACGACAAGATGCCCACCGGGCTCGCCGTCGTGCCCTCCATGAATCATGGAGGCCCCTACCCGGCGACCGGGCACCCTGGCTTCACAGCGGTCGGGATTCCAGCCTCCATCCATCGCTTCGCGGCCTTGTATTGCTACGACAACGTGATGGAACACCGACTGCCGGCTCCGCTTCGCAACAAAAACCCGACAGGGTCGATGTGGAGATTCATCGACGGCAACTGGTCGACAGACGATCTGAGTTGAGGGTTCTCGACGCCAAGCTGAAGCCTGAGATATCCCTTCCCGAGGACTCCGAACGCTCGACACTCATTGGACGCGTCTGGCTGCCCCCGGAGGTTGGGCCGTCAGTCGTGTCTATCCGGGACGGTGTCATCTACGACATCTCTGCTTCCGCTCCCACCATCACGGATCTGATCAACTCGGATGACCCGCTGGAGCATGTGTCGGGCGGGAAATCCCTGGGTGAGATCGAAGTGATTCTAGCCAACAGTGCCTTCGATCTCAGGGAGTCGGGCACTCCCTGGTTGTTGGCTCCGGTCGATTTGCAGCCGGTCAAGGCCAGTGGGGTGACGTTTGCCGCCAGTTTGCTGGAGCGGGTAATCGAAGAGCAGGCTGGGGGCGACAAGGCGAAGGCCGACACGATTCGGGAGGAAGTCGTTGAGATAATCGGGGCCGACCTCGGCGAGATCCAGCCCGGCTCCGAGATGGCTCTCCAGCTGAAGGAGCGGCTCATCGAACGCGGCGCCTGGTCGCAGTATCTCGAAGTGGGGATCGGTCCCGACGCAGAGGTCTTCACCAAGGCGGCACCACTCTCGTCCGTGGGGACGGGTTCGGAGGTGGGCGTCCTCGAGGAGTCGGAGTGGAACAACCCGGAGCCAGAGTTGGCCATCTTTGCCAATGCACGGGGCGAGATCGTTGGCGTGTCCCTGGCCAATGATGTCAACCTTCGTGACATCGAAGGTCGTAGTGCGCTTCTGTTGGGGAAAGCGAAGGACAACAACGCAGCGTGTGCGATCGGTCCGTTTCTGAGGCTCTTTGATGACAGCTTCAACATCGACCACGCCCGGCAGGCAGTGATTGGGCTCGAGGTAGTCGGGAGCGACGGTTTCGAGCTCCGGGGGGAGAGCTCTCTGGAGTTGATCAGCCGCGACATCGCCGATCTGATGGGCCAGACGATCGGTGGACACCACCATTACCCGGACGGTGTGGTGCTTTTATCAGGGACGATGTTCGCCCCGACGCAGGACCGTGGAGCACCGGGACAGGGTTTCACTCATCACATTGGCGACATCGTGAGTATCAGCAGCCCCCTGCTGGGCACATTGGTAAACCGGGTGAACCTCGCCCACGAGGTTGAACCGTGGGCCTTCGGAATTCGGTCGTTGATGACCAGCCTCCACCACCGAGGACTGCTGGACGGGTCGGGGTCGTGACCCATCTGACGGAACGCATGTTCCGATTGGGCACTGAGTCTGCGTTGGAGGTACTGGGTCGAGCCGAGGCTCTCAAAGCTCAGGGACGGCCCGTTATCAACCTCGGTGTTGGCGCTCCCGATTTTCGCACGCCCGAAAACATCGTCGAGGCAGGACGACAGGCACTTGCCGATGGATGGCATGGCTACACCCCGGTAATCGGGCTTGCCGAGCTCCGTGAGGCGGTCGTTTGGGATATCCAGAATCGCCAAGGCGTCGAAGTCGATCCGAACCATGTGATGATCGTGCCCGGCGGAAAGCCGACCATGTTCTTTGCGCTACTCATGCTTGGCGAGCCCGGTGTAGAGGTCATGTACCCCGACCCGGGATTTCCCATATATCGTTCGATGGTCGAGTTTTCGGGAGCCACCGCCATACCTATCCCATTGGAAGAGACCAATGGATTCAGTTTCGATCCCGAGCAGGTTCTGAGTCAGGTGAACGAACGGACTCGGCTGATCATCCTCAACAGCCCGGCCAACCCGACGGGTGGGATCTTGGGACGCTCCGAAATCGACATACTCGTCGCCGGTCTCGCTGACCATCCTGACGTCTATGTCATGTCCGACGAGATCTACTCGAGGATCGTTTTTGGCGATACAGAGCACGTGAGTCTCCTCGAGTATGAATCGCTCCGCGACCGTCTCATTCTCCTTAACGGGTGGAGCAAGACGTGGGCGATGACCGGGTGGCGCATCGGATGGGGGCTATGGCCGGCGTCGCTGATCGGAGGGGCCGAGCTTCTCCAGATCAACAGCAACTCTTGCGCAAACGCGGCAGTCCAGGTTGCGGCTGTTGAGGCGCTTCGCGGGCCGCAGGACGCAGTGATCGAAATGGTGAATGCCTTCGACGAACGCACCAGCTACACCGCCAGCGCCCTGGATGATCTCCATGGTGTCAGATGCAAGCAACCCGGAGGAGCTTTCTACGTCTTCCCCAACATCTCAGACACAGGATTGACTTCCAAGGAGATCCAGGACCGCTTGCTCGACCAAGCTGATGTCGCGGTGGTTGCGGGGACGAGCTTCGGTGACGGAGGAGCCGGACACATCCGCATCTCATGTGCGGCTGGCCTCGAAGTGTTAGAGGAGGCCATGAGCCGAATCGAGCGCTTTCTGGAGTCTGTTTGATCATCAGCCCTTACAACTCCACCAGCACCGGCTCGGTTGAGGATGTCGACGGTGGGGTCCACAGGGTGTGGAGATGTGGGCATCATGATGGTTCTTGATGCATCATGACGTCATGACGCTGCAGAAGTTCTCCTCACAGGCTAGACCTGAACTCCCGGAAGAGGTTCTTCGGCTTGCTGCTCCCGAGGGTTGCAACAAGCCCCAGAAACGGCTGAGTCCAATCCTCATTTGAGCCCACTCAAACCGGAACAGCTGACAGCGAACCCACGCCTAACGGAGGCATTGTGTGCGGTCTGCGGGAGTCTAGATTTTCTTGGTCGGCGACTCCTGGAGGTCGTTTTTGGGGAGCTAGGCACTACCGGGCGAAACGACGCACAAGTCTGTAACAGTCAGGTTTCATAACACATTTAGGGGTCGAGGCGTCAGCTAGCGATTGGCGATTTCGGGTGCCGGAGGTAACTGGCAGTCAAGGGGTCAGGGGTTCAAATCCTCAGCTCCACGCAAAGGTCCTGGTCACAGGGCTAGTTTGCCAGATTGTGGGTTTCATGGATTTGGCACCATGTCCACTATCGACCCATCATCGAGGTCAATCTCAAAGCTTCCCAGGGTGGCGCTGGGCCATTGGCGGCCTCTTGATCGAAGCCTTCATGGAGTTGTCCGTCGACATCGAAGACGGCCTTGACGCTCGTGTGTCCGAGCCTTGAGGCGATGATGGCACGGATGCACACCCTTGTTGATCAGCAGTGCCAGATGGGTGTGCCGGAGACCATGAAACCGCTTCTTACCTCATTCACAAGGTGAGGGAGGCTGCCGGCACCTTGGCATCTGCTCGTGCATCATTCCCACCGTTCCGCAACGATCTTTCGGTCGGTGAAAAACAGCACTGACTCGCCTCGTCCGTGCACGGCGCCGTAAGCGGACTGCTTGAGGCCACCAAGCGTCGCCCATGACTGCGTTGCCGGCACACCGACGTTTATGCCGATATTGCCGACGGTGACACGCGACTCAAACGAGCGTGCAGTTGCACCGCTCTCTGTGAAGATCATCGCCGAGTGACCGAACCGACTCCGTTCGATGAGGTCGATGGCTTCATCGAGCGTGT
>JAUXMQ010000043.1 GCA_030623125.1 Acidimicrobiia bacterium | reverse complement strand
GACCAGACGGAGTCGAGATCGGGCAGGGGCGCAGAACGCCAACTGGCAAGGAGAGGTGAGAGAGGTGCGGTCATCCGAACCGGCGATGCTACAAGTGTCCGCCTGACTCATCGCCGGCCTGCCGGCCAAGCTCGGCGGCTAGCGGTAACAGAACCACCAGCATCACCACAGACGCCAACATGACCATGACGAAAACCTCTCCGTCGCTGGCGAAACTCGTGGTGGCAATGAGGAGGGCAGCCGAGAGGTTTCGCTGGGCCGTGCCCAGTCCCGAAACGACCCTGGTGGCGCGGTCTTTCCCTCCAAGGAGATATCCCGCAGCCAGGGTGGCGACCAGAAAGAGGATCAAAGCGATATACGCGCCCGTTCCGAAGGAGTCGATCATCGTCGGAAGAACGAGCACAAGGGCGATGACCCCACCCAGCATCAGAGCCATCGTCGATACCTGATTGAGGGCCGGCGCCACGTTCTTGGCATCGTCGTATCTGGCTCGCACCAACAGGGCCAGACCGAGCGGCAACAGCATCCCGAGGAGCAGCGGCTTTGCTATCTCCCAGGCACTCACCTCGACCGAGTCGATCAGGGTGCCCAGGACCAGAGGGATGAATGCGACAGTCACCACCATGAGGAGAGTCATCAGACCGACCGAGTAAGCAACGTCTCCCTTCGCCATCTGCGCAAGCTTGGGAAGAAAAGGGGCGCCTGCGGCGCTTCCGATGAGGATCAGTCCCAACGCAGTCGAATCGCTCAGCCCCACCAACTCTGCGATTCCCCAGGCGGCAAGTGGCGCCAGAACGAAGTTCGCTATCAGGGCCTGTGCAACCAATCCCGGGTTCTTGAGAGGCTCGATCACCTGGGTCGTCGTGAGAGAGAGCCCCATCGACACCATCGAGGCAAGGACGAAAGTCACGATCGCCAGATTGGCGATGGTCGCCAGTGTCTCAGTCATCACTCTTGCCCCGTCGCAAGGGTTCCCGGCATCATCTCAAAAAGAAGGTCGAAGTCGATGAGTGCGCCGAAAAGGGCATGCAACCCGCTGGCGTCTCCGTCGACAGAGCCCTTCCCCGCCGCGATCAGCTCGTTGAGGGTCGAGGTCCCCACGATCACACCTTCGAAGTCCGTCCGATTAATCGTCACCGCGAAGGTTGGGTCAGACGCTGCAAACCCGACCTGAGTGGTCAGGGTGCCGTTGGAAAGCTCGATGACGAGTTTCTCGCCGGTGTCGGGATGCTCGACGTTGGCCACGAACTCGACATCCTCGACTCGAGAGCTGTCCAAGCGAATCGCCAGATAGTCAAAGAACATCTCCGTTGTCAGCGCACGAAGAACATCGGAGCCGGTCGACGGTGACACCCCCTTGGGGATCCCCGATCGCAATTCGAATGCGGCGCTGAGGAAGCTATTCCTGACGCTGGGGCTCTCCTGCTGATAGCCGATTTGCTCAAAGATATCGGCCAGAAGGTCCTTTGCCTGAGTGCTCTCCGGCTCGGCGTAGACGAGTTTGTTGACGATCTCCTGCGCCTCGCGATAGCGACCTTCTTCGTAGAGCTCTTTCCCTCTAGCAAGGATGGGCCCTGCTCCGCCCATCATCTCGACGTAGAGAGGAGCCGAGTCCGCCGGGGAGAGAGGTATCAGACTCGCCGGGTTTCCATCCCAATACCCGAGATAACGATTGACAACCGCCCGACTGTTGTGCTCGACGGATCCGTGATAGCTCCTGGCGACCCACTGCTTGCGAAGGGAGAGTGGCGGTTGGTAGATGTTATGGATCTCGTTGACGGTCACCCCCTGGTTGGCCAGATGGAGCACACCGTTGTTGAGATGGGCGTAAGCATCACGCTGAGCGCGCAACACCTCCTGGATCCGCTCGTTACCCCATCGCGGCCAGTTGTGTGAGGCGAACATGACTTCCGCCTCCTGGCCAAAGAGATACAACGCCTCCCCGATCTTCTTCGACCACAGCAAGGCGTCCCGAACCAGGGCACCGCGGAGCGTATAGATGTTGTGGATCGTGGCGGTGACATTCTCCGCCGCCCAGAAGGCCTTGAGATCGGGGAAGTAGGTGTTCATCTCGGCCGGAGCCTCGGTCCCCGGTGTGCTGTGAAACACCATGCGGACACCGTCGACGACATGTTCTTCGACGTCCTCGGTCACGATCACCGTGGGAGCGATGAGGCTCATCGTTCCGGCGGCCACATTCTTGCCAATTGACTGATCGACGTGACCGTATGGGTTAGCCGGGGTCAGGACTCCATACTGAAAGAACAGACGACGATTCATCGCGTTGCCGGCGTAGACGTTTTCAGCGACGGCGTGCTCCATGAAGCCATCGGGGACGATGATGGGGACCCTCCCCGAACGCACGTCGGTCTCGTCTACCACGCCTCGCACACCACCGAAATGGTCGGCATGGGAGTGGGAGTGGACAACTGCGGCGACGGGCCGCTCCCCCAGTTGGGAGTTGATGAACGCCAAAGCGGCGCGAGCGGTCTCCACGGCGGTGGCAGTGTCGAAGACAACCCACCCCGTCTCACCTTCGATGAAGGTCACGTTGGAGAGGTCAAAACCACGGACCTGCCAGATCCCGGGCATCACCTCATAGAGGCCGTAATTCATATTGAGGATCGCCTGACGCTGCAAAGAGGGGTGAATGCTGTCGAAGTCCTCGCCGTGCATCAGGAAGTCGTACCGCCCCATGTCCCAGGCGACGTTGCCGGCATCAGACATGATTTGGGTGTAATCCGGCTTGGCTATGAATCCTCGGTGCTGTTCCTCGAAATCCCGTTCGTCATCAAAGGGTAAAGTTTCGCGCTGAATGGCTTGGAAGGCTTTCGTGAATGACGACGGCTCATTGCCGTCAGGGTGAAAATGGGGCACAACTCTCCTTCTCGCGAGGCCTCGGCTTGGGGAGACTAATTGTTCGGTTGAAGGAGTCCCTCATCCGCGAACCATTCGATTGTGCGGCGGATCGTGTCCTCCACCGGGGTGTAATGAAGACCGAGTTCGGTTGTTGCACGACTCCCGTCGTAGTGATGACCGTGGCCGATGACCCGAACCGCCTCCCGGCAGATTGGTGGGCGACGGCGGATCGCCCTGAAGGCGATCTCCACCACCACGGATATGGCGTGGATGACGCCGGTCGGTAGAAAACGAGGAGACACCACGTGATCTGTCACTTCCGATAGCAAAGCGACGGCTTCGCGCATCGTCAGAGTGGCGCCGCTGAGCAAATATCGCTCTCCGGACGCTCCGCGGCGGGCCGCCAGAAGGTGACCTCGGGCGCAGTCGTCGATATCGACGAGAGAGATCGTGGTGTCGATCAGGAAGGGCAACTTCCCCCTGGCGGCATTGAGAATGATCCGGCCCGTTCCGGTCGCTCGCCCGGGGCCCTGAACCGATGACGGGTTGACCGCGACCACGTCCAGGCCGCGCGCCTCCGAGAAGAGAAGTCGTTCAGCTTCGGTCTTGGTTCGCTCATACTCCGAAAGGTAGAACCCGCGGTGGTTGGTCAATTCGGTGGCGTTCTCCCCTTTCCGCTCCCCGATAGTCACGACCGACGAGGTATGGATCAGTCTCGAAACTCCTGTTTCCCGGCAGGCATTCATCACCAGTCGGGTTCCCTCGACATTGACCCGCCACATTTGGCTCGGGTCCCGGGTGCACATCTCGTTCACTCCGGCGACGTGAAACACCCACTCACAGCCGTCGACCAGCGAGACAACGCTGTCATAGTCGAGGACGTCGCCGGGAACGGGCGTTGCTCCGAGGGAGGCGACTTTGGACCCGGATCTTGTCGAGCGGGCAAGAGCCTTCACTTCGAATCCGGACTCAACGAGATGGTTGGTGACCGCGGCGCCGACCACACCTGAGCCACCGGTGATGGCGACCCTCACGTCTTGACTTCGGTTGGCTCCGTACGGACGGTGTGCCAGAACGCGACCATGTACCCCGA
Source organism: Acidimicrobiia bacterium (assembly GCA_030623125.1). Classification (GTDB taxonomy): domain Bacteria; phylum Actinomycetota; class Acidimicrobiia; order Spongiisociales; family ZC4RG35; genus SZUA-217. Next base: position 3,738 of record JAUXMQ010000043.1, on the reverse strand, counting down.
CGCCGACCCGAGCGTGGCGATCACCGCGAAGAGCATCGCCCACTGGTCCAGGTACCAGGGTCCCCATGGCTCCGAGAGACGGACGAATGCCAGGAAAATGGCCAGGAACTGGGCCACCGTCTTGATCTTCCCCCAGGTCGAGGGTTTTATCAGCCCACCTCGCTGGGCAACAACCCCCCTCAGTGCCATCACCGCGAACTCCCTGAAGATGAGGATCGCCGCAGGCCAGATGGAGACTCTGCCGACCGAAACGAGGGCGAGGAGCGTGCCGGTGACAAGGATCTTGTCGGCCGTGGTGTCGAGAAAGCCCCCGAGAACAGTCTCATCCGAATAGCGGCGTGCCAGGTAGCCGTCGAGGAAATCGGTAAACGTCGCGATCGCGAAAATCTCTGCCGCGATGACAAAGTGGTTGTCGATCCTGTCGGCCCGCGTGAAGGCCATGATCGGCACGACCATGGCGATCCGAGCCAGCGCCAACGCATTCGGAACGGAGATAACGCCTCCTCGACTAAGGCCTGCCGATCATAAGCCAGCTCGCGGTCGCTGCGGTGGCCACAGCATCAGACCCAGTCGAGAGAACGATGGATCGCCTGGCGCCAACGACCCTGTAACCGCGTGCGCTCATCAGAGGTCATGTCAGGCACCCATCTCTCGGATTCGACCCATCGCGAGGTGAGCTCATCGAAATCGGACCAGAATCCCACGGCGAGACCGGCGGCGTAGGCCGCGCCCAAGGCAGTCGTCTCTGCGATGGTGGGCCGGACTACTTCCACCCCAAGCAGATCGGCCTGGAATTGCATGAGAAGCGAATTGTGCGTCATGCCACCGTCGACCCTCAGTTCGACCAGATTCACCCCGGAGTCTGCCGTCATGGCATCGAGGACGTCTTTTGTCTGATAGGCGGTTGACTCGAGAGCGGCGCGAGCGATGTGACCCTTGTTGGCGAAACGGGTCAAGCCGATGATCACCCCTCTGGCGTCCGGTCGCCAGTGAGGTGCAAAAAGACCGGAAAATGCCGGAACGAAGTAGACATCTCCGTTGTCCTCGACCGAGAGAGCCAGGTCCTCGACCTCGGATGCTTCGGCAATGATCCCGATATTGTCCCGAAGCCATTGCACCAGGGACCCGGTGACGGCAACCGAGCCCTCGAGGGCGTAGACAGTTTCATCACCATCGATTCGGTACGCCACAGTACTGAGAAGACCGGATTCCGACGGAACCGGGTCGGTGCCGGTGTTCATCAGCATGAAGTTGCCCGTGCCGTAGGTGTTCTTGGCGTCTCCTGGCTTGAAACAGACCTGCCCGAAGAGGGCCGCCTGCTGGTCGCCGAGAATCGCAGTGAGCGGAACACCGGATAACGGGCCGGCACACGATCCGATGTGGCCGACCGAGGCAACAATCTCTGGAAGCATGTGAGTGGGCACGCCGAGTTCCATGAGCAGGTCTGAGTCCCAGGTGGTTGTGGCCAGGTCCATCAACATGGTTCTGGACGCGTTGGTCACATCGGTTACATGTTGACCACCTTCGGTACCACCGGTCAGGTTCCACGCCACCCACGAGTCGATCGTGCCGAATGCAAGCTCACCGCCGACCGCCCGGTCTCCTAGATCGTGTTCATCGAGAAGCCATCGAACCTTCGGGCCGGCAAAATACGTTGCCAGGGGAAGACCCGTCTTCGCCCGGAAACGATCAGGTCCCTCGCCCGCCTCGAGCGCCTTACAGAGGCCGGCTGTTCGAGTGTCCTGCCAGACGATCGCATTGGCTACCGGCTCCCCTGTGGAACGATCCCAGACAACGGTCGTTTCTCGCTGGTTGGTGATCCCCACGGCCGCCAGATCGCCGGGGTCGAGACCGGCCCGGGAAAGGGCTCCCTCGATCACCGACACCGTGTTCAGCCAGATCTCACCGGGGTCGTGCTCCACCCATCCCGGTTCGGGGAAGATCTGACTGTGCTCCTTCTGATCAAGCGAGACCACCGTTCCAGCATGATCAAACACCATGAATCGCGTCGATGTCGTGCCCTGATCGAGAGCGCCCACGTACTCAGGCATCTCGACCCCGATGCGCCGCTATTTCTTGGGCTCGGTCCCTGTTGCCGAGCCACTGCTCCGCGACGTCGGCCGCATCTTCCATCAGCACCTCGACTTCGGAACGTTCACCTTTCGAGAATTGGCGCAGGACGAAGTCCGCGGGATCCATCGAGCCGGGGGGCCGCCCCACCCCGATCTTGAGTCTCGAGAACTCCTTGGTACCGAGGGACTCCTCGACCGATCGAATCCCGTTGTGGCCGCCGCTGCCTCCGGCCACCTGAATACGGAGACGACCAAAGGCCAGGTCGATGTCGTCGTGAATCACCAGCAGATCCCCAGAGGCAACCTTGTAGTAGGCCATTGCAGCCTTGACCGCCCCGCCGGACTCATTCATGTAGGTGTTGGGAGCGAAATAGAGGACCCGGTCTTCGCCAACCCCCGCTTGGGCCACCATCCCCCGCACACGCGAAGGCGCCCTGCCAAAAGACTGATCGGCTCGATCGACGACTCGTGCCAGCACATCGAACCCAACGTTATGCCGACTTCGTTCGTAGTCGGCTCCCGGATTGCGAAGTCCGACGACCACCTGCACCGGTTTACTCGGTTGCTTCGGCCTCTTCTTCGCCTTCGGCCTCAGCCTCAGCGCCCTCTTCAGCCTCACCCTCGGCAAGCTCCTCGCCCTCCGCCAACTCTTCTTCCTCGTCGAATTCTGGCTCTTCGACGATCTCGGCCGCGGGCACAGTGACGGACATGATCACGGCATCAGGATCCTCGAGATAGACAATGCCCTCGAGTGCCGGAAGATCCTCCACACGAAGCGAGCCACCTACCTCGACTTCGGAAACCTCGAGTTCGATGAACGAGGGGATTTCCGTTGGCAGCACCTCGATCTGTACAGACGTCCTCCGCGGGCTGAAGACACCACCTTCGATCACACCTGCCGGGGTGCCTTCGAACTGGATTGTCACTTCGGCGGTGACCTTCTGGCTGAGGTCGACGGTGACAAAATCGACGTGTCGATACTCGTCTCGAAAAGGGTGACGCTCGATGATCCGGGCCATCGTGGTCAATGTGTCACCGCCCTCGATCTCGAGACTGATGATGGCATTCGAGCCGGCCTCGGTGTGAAGGGCCACCCCGAGGGCATGAGCATCAACAGAAAGAGGCAGAGAATCAACATCCTTGCCGTAGACAACGGCAGGCACCAGGCCCTCGCGGCGAATCCGGCGAGACTCACGCGAGCCGGGCGACCGGCCTGGCAAGGCGCGCAAGCTGATTTCAGACATCAAGAGACTCCTTGGAGAAGTGAAGAGGCAGACCCAATTATGGCCTCTCCGGGCTGCTACTGCCAGACGAGATCCTCCCAATCCAATCCGAGGTCCCATCGACGAGCCGCTCGACCGTGGACTCAAACGTCCAGCCTCCTCCCTTCGGGGAGTGACCTGCATTCTCGAGAACCTCGACCTCGACGTTCGGCAGCGGGCGGATGTGCCGGTCAAACAGCTCCACTCGCGACAAGGCATCCCTGGTTCCGAGAAAGAAAAGGAGCGGCACGGTGACATTCGGCAAATGGTCGATGCGGAGCTTCTCCGGCTTTCCCGCCGGGTGCAGCGGGTAGGCGTAGAGGACCACTCCGGCGGCCTCGCCCCCCTCGGCCACCAGCATCGTCGCGATTCGCCCACCCATCGACCTTCCCGCAAGAAGAAGG
>JAUXMQ010000007.1 GCA_030623125.1 Acidimicrobiia bacterium | reverse complement strand
CGCAGCCGAAGAGGCCTCGGTCGAGATCTATGATGAGAACATTGCCGCTAGCACCGACTTTGCCTCGATCTTCGATCACTGGAAGTCATTCCGTGACGGAGTCCAGCAATGGCACGGTCTCGCAGAGACCTCGTATGCCAGCTACGTGGGTGGAGCCTGATCCGGCAGACTCGAACGAGTTGAAGAGGCCCCGCCGAACGGCGGGGCCTTCTTCATAGCCCGATCAGCCTCGCCAGCGCACTGACAGTGTCGTCGCCGTAGAACCTGTCGACCAGCCAGGTGACCGTCTGAGGCACGAGCGCCACGACGATCAACCCGACACTTTGCAGCGCCAGGAAGGGTAGGGCTCCTTTGTGGATGTCAGCGGTTGTGACTTCTGGTGGCGCCACCGATTGGAGATAGAAGAGGGAAAAGCCGACAGGAGGGGAGATGAAGGCCATGTTGAGGTTGATCGCCATCATTACCGCGAACCAAACCAAATCGATATCAAGGGCGAGAGCTGCTGGTACGAGGAGCGGCATCACAATGAAGGTGATCTCGAGAAACTCGAGATTGATGCCTAACAGGAATACGACGATGTTGGCGGCGATTATGAAGCCCCACTTATCACCCGGGATGGCGGTCAACCATTCCGTGATCAAGTCTTGACCATCGAGCTGGTTGAACACGAGTGCGAAGAAGGTTGAAGCAAAGAGGATCTGAAGGACTAGGCCGGTGATGTTGGCCGTTGCCCGGGCTGCATCCAAAATCGTCTTCCAGCTGTAACTGCGATAGATGATCGAAAGCAACACCGCACCCATCGCGCCTACTGCACCGGCTTCCGAAGCGGTGGCGATACCTGCAAAGATCGATCCCAGAACTGCGAAGATCAACAGCAGTGGCGGCACCACCACCTTCAAGGCCTCTACAGCCAGCTGGCCACCGGTCATAGTTCGCTCGGACTTGGGGATGGCCGGCGCTACTTCCGGCTTGAGATAGGCGATGACCAATGCGTAGATCGCGAAGATGACCGACAACATCACACCCGGGATCAGGGCGCCAGCAAACAGCTCGCCAACAGTTACCGGGATGAATTGGGCCAGGATGATCAGCACCAGACTGGGCGGGATCAACTGGGCGAGGGTTCCCGAGCCGAGGATCACCCCAGAGGCCAGCTTGGGGTCGTAGTTGTACTTGAGCATCACCGGTAGGGACAACAGACCCATCACGATGACGGTGGCCGCCACCACACCGGTGGCCGCCGCAAGCAACGTTCCCACGATGATCACCGCCACGGCCATCCCACCGCGTAGTGGGCCCATCAAAAAGCCGATGGTGGTCAGCAGCCGCTCCGCCAGTCCCGACTTCTCGAACACCGCTCCCATGAAGACGAAGAAAGGTATCGCTAGAAAGGTGAAGTTGGACACCGAGTTGGCGAACCATTGGCTGAACAGAACGTTGAGCGTCCTGAATGAGAGATCACCGAATATCACGCCAAGCGAAAAAAAGACCACCGCCGTGCCGGCGAATGAGAAGGCGACCGGGTACCCACTGAGGATGATCACCAGGAAGACGGCGAACATGGTGATGGCGAGGAGCTCGAGACTCATGCCGCTATCACTCGACCCTGGTCGGTTGTTCGTGCTCTATTTGAAGGGTGACCAGGTGGCCACGGTCGGTCAGGACGGCATAGAGCTTCACCTGCTCGGCGATCGCCTGGATGAGTAGGAGCAGGAAGGCAATCGCCAGCAGCCCCTTGACCGGCCCCCTAGGAAGACCGTCGGCGTCGGGGGACTGCTCCCAGATCCTGATCGACTGCCATGCTTGTGGGAACGAGACCCAGACGCCGATCAGGCAGAAGGGGATCAGCGAGATCCAGTGACCGACGAAGTCTATCAACGCCCTGCGTTTGGGCGGCTGGTTGGCGAACCAGAAGTCCACCCTGACATTGATCTGATGCTTGAGGATGTAGGCAAAACCCGCCAGGAAGATGACCGAGTACATGTACCACTGAAGCTCGATGATGGTGTTTGTCGTGAGTCGCGTGCTGGTGGCCTGGCCTACGTAGCGCAGCACCACGTTGACAAAGCCGACGGCCACGGTGGGGATGACTATCCACGCGGCGAGCTTGCCGGTGAACTCGGCGAATCGGTCGGCCCAGCGCTGGTAGGCAAGAAAGAAGCCGAAGAACAATCCTGCTTCCCTGCGTGTGCTTTCCGCCGTCGCGGCCTACCTCCTCGATTAGACGGCACCCTAACCACGGCCACGAATGCCGGTCTCGCCTTTGGCCCTTAATCTGGGTTGGTGAGCCAGGTGCACATTGTTTGGGATTGGAACGGCACCCTTCTCGACGATCTCCGGATTGTGATTTCGGCTGCCAACGCTTCCATGGCCATGTTTGGGGTCGGACCTATTGATGAGGACGGCTATCGCGACCACTTCACCAGGCCAGTTCGAGCTTTCTACGACTCATTGTTTGGGCGACCGGTCAGCGACGCCGAGTGGGAGGGTCTCAACGACCGCTTTCATGACGAGTACTTCGCGCAAGCCGACACTGCCACCCTCACTCCCGACACTCTCGAAGCCCTGTCTGCCGTCGAAGGTAGAGGTTGGGGACAGTCCCTTCTTTCGATGTCACCTCAAAACTGGCTGGAGCGGATCGTTGGGGCACGGGGTGTCGCCGGGCGATTCGCTCTGATTGACGGGTTGAGAGGGGAGACGGGTGGCCTCAAGGCGCAGCACATGGAGGAACATGTCGAGGCTCTTGGCGTCGACCCGGCGAGAACTGTCGTGGTGGGCGATACCCCGGACGATGCCATGGCGGCCCGGCACGTGGGAGCCCACGCGGTGCTCTACGACGGGGGGAGTCATCATCTTCCGCATCTCGAAGTGACTGGCGTTCCCGTGGCTCACTCCCTCGTTGAAGCGGTAGAAATCGCGGCGACCCTCTAAGCGTGTGCACAGGGTGTGATGGGGTAACGGTTTGTGCACACGCTCAAGCCAAGACGTTGAGCCGCTCGTACTCCGCGCCAAGGATGGTGTCGGCATCAGCTCCTAGCCAACGGTCCAGGACAGTGGCATAGACAGAGAGGTAGTCGACCGTGTGGATCAGGTTTCCACTGGCGTCGAGAGAACTCCGTGACGGTGTTTCGCCATGTCGCCCTCCGGTGACGGCAGGTCCCATCAAAGACAAACTCAGCCGTTGCTCTCTGGCTCAGAAGGATGTCGAGCACGTCAGCGGGGTCGTGTCTTCCGCTGATGCCGAGGATGGTGACCGGGTGCGGATGGTGTCGCTGGGGGATGAACACGGCCTCCCAAGGCTCGTAGTCGGAGAGAAACCGCTGAGCGGCCGGGGCGTACGGGATGTTGACAACCCATCCGGTGAGGGCCTCGGCAGCTTCGGTGACGTCGGTCTGGGCATAGTGGCAGGTACCCATTGTGTGGAGCTCCATCTCCTCCCGGGCGTAGTTCTCATTGACTTGCTCTGCATTGTTTCGAGCGCCATCGAGGTACAGGAGCATCGCTGGGTCGGTGGAGACTGCGCTGAGAAGCTCGCGAAACGAGCCGGTCGCGTGCTCCCTCAGGGTGAGATGCTGTCTCCAGAGCAAATAGGGAATGCGAACCTTCTGGATCGCGGTAGCAAAGTGGTCGTGTCAGAACCACAGGAGCCGCTCTTCGATGAGACGGGGTGACTCCACCATGGATGTGATCCACGACTGAACCGGCTCGGCCAGCTTGGCGATGTCCATGGCGTGGTCCGGCTGAGCGGAATCTCCATTTCGAGGAGATCCGGGGAAGGTTGGTCGAGGTCGAGAGCCCTGGATATGGCTTCATCGATCGAGGAAGTCGTTGCCACGAAATCCGGGTAGGCCCCCATGCCGAGCCGCCGGTAGACATGCGCAATCCGCTCCTCGGTCGTGTAAGCATGACAAAAGGTTGGCCGACGGATGTAAGAGAGGGGTTAGTCGATTGTCAGACTCGAGATTTCTCGAAGGCGGGCGAGATCGTGATGGGCGTCCATGTATCTGATTGACCCGGTCTTGGAGCGCATGATCACCGAATGGGTGACAGCCTGGTCCTCACCCTTGAAGTTGACCCTGCGAAGAAACTCCCCGCCGGTCACGCCGGTCGCGGCGAAGAAGACATTGTCCGATGAGACCAGATCATCAGTTGTCATCACCTGATCCAGATCGAGGCCATTGTCGATGGCGTAATCCTGTTCCGCCTGGTCGCGTGGCCATAGCCGGCACTGAATCTCGCCGCCGGTGCATTTGAGGGCGGCAGCCGCAATCACCGCTTCAGGGGAACCGCCGATGCCGACGAGGATGTCGGCCTCATGGTCATCCTGGGAAGTGGCGATGGCCGCGGCGACGTCGCCGTCGCGCATGACTGAAATCCGAGCACCGGCTGCGCGCGCCGCATCGATGTAACCCTGGTTGCGGGGGCGGTCGAGAATGAGACATCGGAGATCGGCCATGTCCTTGCCATTCGCCTTGGCAACCTGTTGGAGATTGTGTTCGAGTGGAGCGTCGAGGTCGATCGCTCCGGCGGCCTCCGGCCCAACTGCAATCTTGTCCATGTAGACGAGCGAACCGGGGGCATACATTGTTCCGCGTCCCTCGGAGAGGGCAATGACTGCGATGGCGCCGGGGAGTCCTTCGGCCGTCAGAGTGGTGCCATCGACGGGGTCTACGGCGACATCGACAACCATTCCGGTCCCCGAACCGACTTTCTCCCCATTGAATAGCATGGGGGCTTCATCCTTCTCACCCTCGCCAATGATGACCTCGCCATCGATATCCATGGTCGACAGATGGAGACGCATTCCGTCGACCGCCGCCTGATCCACTGCCTCCTTGTCTCCTCTTCCCAGCCATCGTCCGGCGGCGAGGGCGGCGGTCTCGGTAACTCTGACCAGGTCGAGCCCGAGGTTTCGCTCAATCGGTTCGGCCATCAAGCGTCGACTTTCACGATGATCGCGTCGCCCTGGCCGCCGCCACCGCACAGCGTCGCCGCTCCTATTCCTCCGCCTCGGTGGCGAAGGGCGTTGATGAGGGTCACGACCAGGCGAGCCCCGGTAGCACCAAGCGGATGTCCGAGTGCCACGGCTCCGCCATTGACGTTCACCTTGTCTTCCGAGACATCGAGCATTCGTGCCGACCAGAGTGAGACAGCGGCAAACGCCTCGTTGATCTCGATCAGATCCAGATCGGAAGGCTCCATGCCGGCCTTCTTGAGGGCGACCATCAGTGCCTCGGCCGGGCGTTCGTGCAGTGTGGCGTCGATACCTCCGATCTGGCCGTAGGCAAGTATTTCAGCCAGTATGGGCGCACCGGACGCCTCGGCTGCATCGCGATCGGAGACCACCACCGCGGCAGCGCCATCCGAAATCTGTGAGGCATTGCCGGCTGTGATCGTGCCGGTTGACACGAAGGCCGGGCGTAGGTTTCCCAACGACTCGACTGTCGAATCCTCGCGGATCCCTTCGTCAACATCCACGGTCAGCGGTTCGCTCTTCCGCCGCGGCACCGTGACGGCTGCTATTTCGGCACCGAATTGGCCGTTGCGAGTTGCTTCGGCTGCTCTCTCGTGGCTTCGCGCCGCCCACTCGTCCTGCTCCTCTCGGCTGATCCCGAGCCGGTCGTTCTTGTGATCGGATGCCTCACCCATGGTGCAATGGTCGAAGGCGCAGAAGAGCCCGTCATGTTCCATCACATCAACCAACTCGGCGTTACCGATGCGAGCCCCCCATCGCAGTTCCCGAACCACATGAGAGCTGTTGGTCATGCTTTCCATGCCGCCGGTCATCACGAATGTCGACTCTCCAAGGCGGATCGCCCGGTCGGCGAGCCCGATTGCGGACATCCCGGAGAGACAGACCTTGTTGACCGTCACCGATGGAACTGTCATCGGCAGCCCGCCCTGGACCGCTGCCTGACGTGCCGTGATCTGGCCTTCACCGGCCTGAAGCACGTGGCCGAATAGGACTTCGTCGATGGCGGCGGGATCGACGCGCGCTCGTTGAGCGGCAGCGGCGATGGCGACGCCTCCGAGTTCGACGGCGCGCAACGGCTTGAGAACGCCGTTGTATCTACCTATTGGTGTCCGGGCGATCCCGGTGATCACTGAATTCCTCACAAGACCTCCTCGTGGCGATGCTACCGGTCCGGAGATGACAGTTTCGCCCGCCACTAATAGCCTCAGTCCGGTGAAGCTGCTCAACCTCGATCACGTGGCGATCGCCGTTCATGATCTCGACGCCGCGCTTGCCGGCTATCGATCGCGTTACAACGTCGAACCTCTTTATCGCGAGACCGTTGAGAACCAGGGTGTCGAGGAGGCGATGATCCCGATTGGTGGGTCGTTTATTCAGCTGTTGCAGCCTCTGGGCCCTGAAACCCCTGTAGGCAAGTTCTTGTCGAATAACGGCGAGGGTCTTCATCATGTGGCCTACGCGGTGGTCTCCATCGAAAAGGCACTGGAGCATCTAGAGGCCGAGGGCGCCCGTCTCATCGACAGCGAGCCGCGTTCTGGCGGACGCGGGACCCGGATCGCATTCGTCCACCCTGGTGACCTGGGGGGAACGTTGATCGAGTTGGTGGAGTTGGCTGATGGCTGAAGGATTCGAGATCAAGGGTGGCGCAGACGAGTTCGAGGCGGCGGTTATCGCCGTCGTCATCGACCAGATCGTCCACGAGGAGAAGGCGGTTCGTCAGGGAAGACCCGACGGTCTTGCCGGTTTGTCGGCGTGGGTGAGGGCCCTGAGTCCCGAGGAGCCCAACATGCCACGCGAGGTGGTCACACCCGACGGTTAGTAAACCTTGGCGCACACGCTTCAACCACGACGTGTGATCTCTCGCAATTCCGGAGAGCTGAGGAGTCGGGCCACCCCGAGGAAGGCTGCGAGTGTGGTGAGCCCGCCAACCAACGCCGCGCCCAGGCCCATCCAGATGGTCAGCTCTTCTGCGAAAAGTGCATTCACCAGAGGAAGCGATATGAGCGTGGCGGCCGCCGCGGCGACGAGCCCTCGAATCAGTGACGGGACAAGTCGGCGAACCGCTGCCCAACCTGCGTCGTAGCCCCAGGCGATCAGCATGCCGATGGCGTAACCGGTCACCACCAACGTCGAGGCGAGGGCGAAGCCCTCGACACCAAACACCGAGTAGAGACCCAGCCAGGAGGGGATTGCGATCAGCGAGAACACGGTCCCTATGAGCACAGGCGTCCACATCTTCCGTCTTGCATAGAAATGCCTGGCAAGGATCTGGTGGAGTCCCCACGCCGGTATCGAGAAGGCGTAGATCGTCAGCAGACTGGCGACAAGCACCGAATCCTCGGCTGTGAACGCACCGTACTGGAACAGGAGACGCACCAGCGGGCGCGCGAGAACGATCAGAGCAGCCGTGGCTCCGAATGCGATGAATACGGTGTTGCGGGCGGCCCGCCCTGTTGTCGCCACCAGTCCATCGTGATCCTCCTTCGCGGCCAGTCGGGCCAGGAACGGGTAGGCCGCGACTCCGGCAGCCTGGGCTATCACCCCGACGGGTACCATGTTGAGTTGTCTTGCGAAGGACAGGGCAGAGGTTGCCCCCTCCTCGACCTGGCCAAAGAAACGCACGAACTGTTCGTCGAGCACGGCCACCGACTGCCCGATCATCAGAGGCAGAGCGAGTATCAGATACTCTCCGACCGACGACTCACCGCGGACGGGCCGCATCAACCAGGTTCCGGTGCGGCGAGCCCCGATCCACTGCAGACCGAAGTTGCCCACGACCGAACCAACGACGGCTCCCCAGAGAAATGACTCGGGCGACGGATCGCCGGCAGCGGCTCCTATCAACCCGCCGGCGATGATTGCCGCGTTGTAGATGAGTGGTGCGAGAGCCGGGTAGACGAACCGTCGATGGGTGTATTGAACGGCCATCAGCAGGGCGCCAAGCACCAGGAACACCTGGGCAGGCAGGACCAGGCGTGTCATCGAAACCAGACGGTCGTGATTCTCGACGACTTCGGGGAAGATCAGCGAGACGAGCTGGTCGGCAAACACCCACATCAACATGGTGAGGGCGACGATGCCAATACCCACGAATCGGAATATCGAGGTGAACGCCCGGCTCGCTCCTTCCGAGTCGTCTCGCTCGAGGTGACGGCTGAGTATGGGGATCAGAGTGATGGTCAGGTAGGCGCCTGCCAACAGGTAGTTGAGGAAATCGGGGAGGAGGAACGCCTGTCTGTAGAGGTCACCTTCGGCGGTGACACCGAACATTCCGGCTAGGAGAGCCTCCCGTCCCAGACCAAGAATGCGGGACAGCAGGACACTTCCGGCGACGACCGCAGCGGCGGTCCCCATGCGGAGTGGGCGGCTCATGCCTCCCCTGCGTGGCTCCGCAACTCTTCGACCGTCGAGTCACGCACGACGAGATCGCCGTATCCGATGCCCACCTCGAGCCCCTGTTTGTAGGTTCCGTGGTAGTCGCTGCCACCTGAGGGAATCAGCCCAAAGCGACGAGCCAGATCGGCGTAGCCCTCTCTCTCATGTCGGTGGTAGCTGGAGTAGATCGCCTCCAATCCGACCAGTCCCGCCTCTCTAAGCGTGGTGAGCAAGTCGGCCATGTCGGCGGCACGGCTGATTCCGAGGGTGTGAGGATGGGCCAGGACGGGCACGGCCCCTGATTGTCGCGCCAGGGCGATGGCTTCTTCAGCATTCAGCCGCGGTCTACCCACGTAGGCCGGCTTTTCGCTACCGAGCCACTCGTCGAAAGCGGTCTCGAGGTCCGGCACATACCCCTTGCTGACCATGACAGTGGCGATGTGTGGTCTTCCCACGCTTCCTCCCGCCGCTTCTTCGTGAACCTCGGAGATGTCGATCGGCATCCCGGCATCAGTGAGGATCCTCACAATCCCTTCGTTGCGTTGCTCCCGGCCGCCCTGAAGTTCTCCCAGTCGATTCTGAAGAGGGCCTGGTCCCGGTTCCAGCCAGAGAACCACCAAGTGCATGCCACCGGTGTCGTAGGCGAGTGACAACTCGGTCCCGGGGATCAATTCCAGGTCGCTCCCGGTGGCTGCACTTCTTGCTTCGGCGACTCCTTCTTGGGTGTCGTGATCGGTAAGAGCAAGGGCGCTGAGTCCCTTTTCGAGGGCGAGTTCTACGAGATGGGCTGGTTTGTCCGAACCATCGGAGGCGATGGAGTGGGAGTGAAGATCAACGGCCATGGGCTATTCATTCCCGATGATTGCTGCCGGGACCGTCAAGAATCGGTTACGACGATGGTTACCGACTCGATGTACACCGTCTCGAGAGGCAGACTCTCCTCGACCGATCCGGGTAGAACCCCTTTCGGGACTTGTTCCATTCTTCCCAATGCGTCCTGGCCGGACAACACCCTGCCGAGAACGTTGAAGCTCGACGTCAGATGGCGAGCATCTTCGCCGATCACGAAGAAGAACTGAGAGCCGGTGCTCCGGGCGCCGCGGTTCGCCATGGCAACGGCGTCGACTTCGTAGTTGAAGTCGGGCTCGGTGGGAAACTCGTCGGCGATTACGTATCCGGGTCCACCGGTTCCGTTCGCCTCCGGGTCTCCTCCCTGAATGACGAAACCTTCGGCAATGCGGTGAAAGACCTGACCGTCGAAAAACCCCTCACGGGCCAGAAACACGAAAGAGCTCACGGTCTCCGGGGAGGTCGCCGGGTCGAGCTCCATGACGATGTCCCCGCACGAGGTGGCCATGGTGGCGGTCACATTGCTGGTTGCGGTGATGTCGCTCTGTGTTTCGGGGGCGTCAAAGGACATGATCGTCTCCGCTGGAGGCTGGTCTGCCCCACACGCGGTCGGCTGAGAGCGAAAGCCCTCATAGGACCCCGGTAGGTCGGTGCTCTCACCAGAGAAGGTGCCAGTGAGGGCAAAGATTGTCACCACCACCAGCCCAAAACCCATCGCTGTTGCGAGACGACGTCCCAACTCTTTGCGAGCTGCCTGCTTCTTCTCAGTCTCGCGTTTTGCAGCGCGTTGCTCTTTCTGGCGTTGTCTCCGGTCGGACATGGCTGCGCGACTTTAGGCTTGGTTCATGTCCAATCACCCGGACAATGTTTCGTATTGGGCGACTCAACCCTGCAAACTGTGGGTGTCATGTCGGTAGTAGTGCAGAAGTACGGCGGATCTTCGGTCGCCGACCCGTCTCGGATTCAGGCTGTAGCTGATCGCGTGCGCGATACGCGCGCTTCGGGCCACGACCTCGTTGTCGTCGTTTCGGCCATGGGCCAAACGACCGATCGTCTGGTTTCTCTTGCTTCCGAGATCACGTCGAATCCCACTCCACGCGAGATGGACATGCTTTTGACGGCCGGTGAGCGCATCACCATGGCGCTTCTCGCCATGGCCCTTCATGACCGCGGAATCGATGCCGTCAGCTACACGGGATCGCAGGCAGGCATCCTCACCGACTCCTCTCATGGCGGAGCACGCATAACGGGTATTACCGCCGAGCGGGTCAGGGAGTCGATTTCCGATGGCAAGGTGGTCATCGTTGCCGGCTTTCAGGGCGTGGATCCCGACAGCCGTGAGATCACGACGCTGGGCAGGGGCGGCTCGGACACGACAGCTGTGGCTCTTGCAGCGAGCCTCGATGCCGAAGCATGCGAGATCCTCACCGATGTAGAAGGAGTGTTCAGCGCCGACCCTCGGGTGGTTCCTGACGCGCTTCGGATCAAGGCGGTCAGCTATGAGGACATGCTGGTTCTGGCCGGGGGAGGGGCCTCGATTCTCATGCCTCATTCCGTGGAGCATGCCCGGGCCAACGGGGTTCGCGTCCATGTGAGATCCTCGTTCAGCGACGAGCCGGGCACCTGGGTGGTTGCCGATGCCCCTGATCGAGAGGTGGTGGGTATCGCCACCGATCCCGAAGATGGGGCGGGTGTGATCACGATTGTTGGACGCGGAGCAGCTCAGGCCACCAAGCGGGTCGCCGGTGCTCTCGGCGACACGGGCATAACGTCGTCCGTCTTGGACACGGGTGACCGATTTGCACGTGTCGAGGTTCCCATCGATCGTATCGATGAAGCGGTTCGTTCTACTCACGAAGAACTGTTCAGATCGGAGACCACACCTTGACCAACGTCGCCATCGTCGGGGCCACCGGCGCTGTGGGGAGGACCATGCTCTCCATCCTCGAGGAGCGCAACGTTCTCGCATCGAACGTCAGATTGATGGCGTCGCATCGTTCGGCTGGGCAGACCCTTTCGACCCGATGGGGTGATCTCGAGGTGGAAGATCTGGCCACGTCAGATCCATCGGGAATCGACATTGCCCTCTTCTCTGCCGGCGCGGATCGATCATCGGAGCATGCCAAACGGTTCGTCGAGAGTGGATCGGTGGTGATTGACAACTCGTCGGCGTTCCGGATGGACCCCGATGTTCCTCTAGTGGTGGCCCAGGTAAACGATGAGGCGGCCGGCCAGCACAAGGGGATCATCGCCAACCCCACCTGCACCACGATGACCCTGATGATGGCCGCCGGTCCGTTACACGAGGCTGCGGGTCTCACCTCGATCGTGGCTGCGTCGTATCAATCAGTTTCCGGTTCGGGTCAGCAGGGTGTCGACGAGTTGATGCGCCAAAATCGGCGTCTCGAGCCGGCTCTCGTCGAGATGATGCAGGGGGGTTGGACCGATCCGAAGCCCGAGCTGTATGAGCGGCCCATCGGCTACAACGTCCTTCCGTT
>JAUXMQ010000048.1 GCA_030623125.1 Acidimicrobiia bacterium | reverse complement strand
CTGGTTGATCATCGTGTTGATGCTCTTGTGATGACCCCGGTGTCCACTCATTCTCTATTCGACCGAGCGTTGGTGCTTCCTGACACCACCACCATCGAAGTGACGGTCAGCCGTGATCGGCAGGTGAAGGTCAACGTCGACAAGACCGACCTTGGTCAGCTCGATGAGAATGAGACCGTCACCATCCGCAAGGGCGACAGGCCGGCCCGCTTTGTGTCGTTGGATGGCCGGACTTTCTCCGGCCTGGTCAAGGACAAGTTCAGGCTCCGTTAGTGGCGCTCCAGCATCTACGAGTTCGCAATCTCGGCGTGCTCGAGGAGGCCACCATCGAGCCTTCGTCCCGACTGACTGTCATCACCGGCGAAACCGGAGCCGGTAAGACCCTTCTGCTTGGAGGGCTCCGTCTCATTCTCGGCGAGAAGCCCGACCCGGCTGCGGTTGGGCCGATCGATGACAAGGCGCAGGCCGACGGGCTGTTCAGAGACGGTGATGAGGAGTTAGGGGTCACCAGGGTCGTGCCCCGGGAAGGCAACAGCAGAGCCCATCTGGAGGGTTTGACAGTGTCGGCCGACACCCTCTCCGGCCGGGTGGGCGCTCTCGTCGAGATCGTGGGACAGCACGATCAGCTCTCACTGAGACGCCCATCACATGTGCTTTCCCTGGTCGACTCTGCTCTGGACGCTGCTGGACAAGAGACCTTTGAGGCATACGCATCGGCGTGGGATGACCTGAAGACGGCGGAGGATCGCCTGGAGCTATTGGGTGGGGATGAGATGGCTCTCCGTCGTGAGCTCGACCTGGTCAGGTTTCAGACGTCAGAAATCGAGAAAGCCGGTCTCGAGCCCGACGAGGACGAACAACTGGAGGCCAAGGCGCTGCGGCTTCGCAATGTGGAGGAAATCGGGGAGCATCTGGCTGAGACGCTTCGAGCGATCGACCGGATGTCGGAAGACGGCGGTGAGGCCGTGTCCAGGATTCGCAAAGTCCGGGATCTGGATCCGGGTCTGGCATCGCTCACCGAGGAGGTCGACGCCGCGGCCGCCGACATCGCCGAACTGGGACGAGCGGTGCGTCGGGCAGTCGACGATCTCGATTCCGATCCGAGTCTTCTCGTCCATGTCGAAGAACGTCTCACCGCTATTGGAGAACTGAAGCGCAAGTACGGGAGGACTCTGGACGAAGTGATCGCCTTCGGCACCCAGGCCAGGGAGAGGGCCGACCAACTCCACACCCTGCTGTCAACGGCAGGTGAGGTGGAAGAAGCACTGAGCCGGGCTCGCGGGGTTCTCATCGCGGCGAGCGCTCACCTCACTGATGCACGGCTGGACACGACATCGAAACTTGCCAGAGAAGCTCTCTCTCATCTTGGCGATATGGGCCTTGGAGAGGCCAGAATCGAGTTCCGGATCGAGTCCGGGGAGCCAGGGCCCAATGGCGCCGATCGGATCGAACTCTGGTTCAGCTCTGATGCCAGGATGGAACCAGGGCCGGTACACAAGGTTGCATCGGGCGGCGAGTTGTCCCGCCTGGTTCTGGCAGTAAGGCTGGCCACTCAGAGATCTGGCACCACAACGCTGGTGTTCGATGAGGTAGACGCCGGAGTTGGAGGGGCAACTGCTCTCGCTCTCGGACAAAAGTTGGCCGATCTCGCAAAGGAGAGTCAGGTCCTGTGTGTGACTCATCTTCCCCAGATCGCCGCGTATGCCGATGTCCATTACGTCGTCGAACGCGTGCAGGGCACCGCAAGGGTTCACACTGTCGCCGGCGACGCAAGGCTGCGAGAGATCTCGCGGATGCTCGCGGGATTGCCGGAAAGCGCGGCAGGTCATCAGGCGGCCGCCGAACTCCTCGCGGCTAGCGGTAGTGCCCAATAAGTGGCATCACCGCGGTTGGGTGCTACTGTGAAATCCCGTGACGAACGGGCCTCCTTCTACTCCGGAATCCATCTCCGACAGCCCTTCTCCCGCTCCAATCGCGACCAAGTATGTCTTCATCACCGGTGGGGTGGTTTCCAGCCTCGGCAAAGGGATAGCCGCGGCTTCTCTCGGACGTCTGCTCAAGGCACGTGGTCTGAAGGTCGTCAACCAAAAGCTCGACCCCTACATCAACGTCGATCCAGGGACCATGAATCCGTTCCAGCACGGCGAGGTGTTCGTGACGGACGATGGCGGCGAGACCGACCTCGACCTCGGGCACTACGAGCGATTCACCGGCGAAAACCTGAAGCGCTCATCCAATGTCACCTCCGGATCCGTGTACCTGTCGGTGATTCAGAAGGAGCGAAGGGGCGACTATCTGGGCGACACCGTGCAGGTGATTCCGCATATCACCAACGAGATCAAGGAGCGCATCCAGCGCGTCGCCTCACAAGAGGTTGACGTCGTTATCACGGAGGTGGGCGGGACTGTCGGTGACATAGAGAGTCTTCCCTTCTTGGAAGCAATCCGGCAATACGGAAACGACGTGGGACGGGAGAACGTCCTCTACGTCCATGTAACGCTGGTGCCTTACATAGCCACATCTGAGGAGTTGAAGACCAAGCCGACCCAGCACTCCGTTGCCGAACTCCGGAGCAAGGGAATCCATCCGGACCTGATCATTGTTCGCTCCGACCGGGATATCGACGATGAGGTGCGCAGAAAGATCAGCCTGTTTTGCGACGTAGAGTCGCGTGCCGTGATAGCCGCGCCCGACTCGCGGGATATCTACGAGGTTCCGCTCGTCTTGCATGCTGGTGCCATGGATGATGTCGTGTGCGATCGCCTTGGACTCGTCACCGGTCCGCCAAACCTCGACGCATGGCAGGCAATGGTGGAAAAGGCCCGGAATGCCACCGATCTGGTGACGGTGGGGATCGTGGGCAAGTACGTGGAGCTTCCCGACGCGTATCTGTCCGTTGCCGAGGCTCTTCGACATGGCGCCGCCGCCCACGGCTTGAAACTCGATCTCCGTTGGATCCCGAGCGATGAGCTGACCGGGCTTCTTTCCGACTCATATCTGGAGGATCTCGATGCGGTGGTGGTTCCGGGAGGTTTTGGCTACAGAGGTGTCGAGGGAAAGATTCAGGCGATCAGATACGCCCGCGAGCACAACATCCCGTTTCTGGGTCTCTGTCTCGGCCTGCAATGTGCGATCATCGAATTCTCCAGGGCGGTTTTGGGGCTGACCGATGCCAACAGCACCGAGTTCGACCCGTCGTCACCCCACCCGGTGATCGATCTCATGGAAAGCCAGGAGGAGGTCGAAGAAAAAGGGGGCACGATGCGATTGGGCCTCTATGCAGCAAAGCTTGCCGAGGGCTCCATTGTCAGATCGCTCTACGACGAGGAGCTGGTGTACGAACGGCACCGTCACCGCTGGGAAGTGAACAACCATTATCGCAAGGATCTCGAAGCGGCCGGGATGCGTCTTCCCGGATTGTCCCCGGACGACAATCTCGTCGAGTACATCGAACTGGTGGATCATCCATTCTTTGTCGCAACCCAGGCCCACCCCGAGTTCCGCTCGAGGCCGGACATCCCACACCCGCTCTTCGCCGGCCTCGTGGAAGCCGCCGGAAGGAAACGAGCATCGAGACCCGTCATCGCCGCGGAAGAGTCACGGGAAGTGACCGTCGACTGACCACTAACCTCGTGGCATAGTTTGAGGAGGGTTCATCCGTGATCGTTGGCGTACCGAGGGAGATCAAGACCGCTGAGGATCGTGTCGCCATCACACCGGTTGGCGTACGCGAATTGACCGACCGTGGCCATGAGGTCCTCATCGAGAAGGACGCTGGCGAAGGCTCGACCATTCACGACGACGAGTTCGAGGCGCAAGGCGCCACCATCGTTCCTCGCGCCGAAGCAGTGTTCGGTGACGCCGACATGATCCTGAAAGTGAAAGAGCCTCAGTCCTCTGAGGTCGAGATGTTGAGGGAGGGCCAGGTCCTCTTCACGTACCTTCACCTCGCCGCCTACCCGGCGCTGGCCGAGGGTCTGGCAGGGAAGGGAATCATCGCCATCGCCTACGAAACCGTTCAGATGCCGGACGGCTCGCTACCCCTGCTCGCTCCCATGTCCGAGATCGCGGGGCGGATGGCGACACAGGCAGGTGCCTATTTTCTCGGGAAGGCGCAGGGTGGGAGAGGAATTCTCCTCGGAGGCGTGACGGGAGTGAGTCCGGCCAGGGTTGTGGTGATCGGTGGAGGCATGGCCGGGTCGAATGCTGCGGTGATTGCCATGGGTATGCAGGCTGACGTCGTGGTTCTCGACACCGACATCAACAAGCTTCGATCGCTCGACTCCCTCTATCAGGGCCGGATCGTCACACTTCACTCCAACAAGCTGACCCTGGAGGATCAGGTCCTCGCGGCCGACCTCGTGATCGGGACCGTTCTGGTTCCCGGTGCTGCGGCACCCAAGCTCGTCACCGAGGAGATGGTGCAATCGATGAAGCGTGGTGCTGTGCTCGTCGACGTCGCCATCGACCAGGGAGGCTGTTTCGAGACATCTGAGGAGACAACCCACACGGATCCCGTTTTCACGGTTCACGACGTCCTCCACTACGCGGTGGGAAACATCCCCGGGGCAGTGCCCCACACGTCTACCTACGCCTTGACCAACGCCACCATGAGTTATGTGGTTGCCCTCGCCGACGAGGGCGTGCGACATGCGATCACCGCCCACCCGGAACTCGAGTTGGGTGTGAACATCGTGGGTGACAGTGTGTGTCATGACGCCGTCGCCGAGAGTCTCGGCGTTGACCATGTCCCCGCTGCCGAGGCCCTCTGAGCCCCGACCGACTCTCGATGTCCGAGTGCATCGAGGAGTATCTGGTATCGCTTCGGGTCGAGAAGGGTTTGGCCCGGAACACACTCACCGCCTACCAGCAGGACCTCACTCAGTATCTGCTCTTCCTGGACGGCACTGAGCCGAGTGTTGATCTGGTTGAGCAATTCGTGAGCCAACTGCGTGAGAAACATCTGACAAACGCGACCATCGGACGAAAGATCGCCGCGGTCAAAGGTCTCCATCGTTTTCTCCTCATCGAGGAGCTGAGAGATTCGGATCCGACGAGTCTCATCGACACTCCACCTCGCCCGGATCCATTTCCCAAGGCCCTCACAATCGAGGAGGTAATCGCCTTGGTGGAAGCTCCGGGTTCTGAGACTCCAGGTGCCCGTCGCGATTCTGCTCTCTTGGAGTTTCTCTATGCGTCAGGTGCCCGAGTGTCGGAGGCGGTCGGTCTCGACCTGGGCGACCTCGATCTGACGGACAAGATTGTTCTGGTAACGGGAAAGGGCTCCAGACAGCGTCTCGTGCCGCTCGGTTCCAAGGCAGTCGAGGCCATGTCACGATGGCTGCCCGACCGCCTGTCACTCCTCAAACGCTCGGAGCCAGGTGACCCGGTGTTTCTCAACTTGAGGGGCGGGAGACTCTCACGACAAGGGGCGTTTGACGTGGTCAAGAAGCACGCCGCGGGTGCAGGAATCGAGCCGATGCGGGTGTCGCCCCATGTCTTGCGGCACTCCGCGGCGACCCACATGGTCGAGGCGGGAGCCGACCTGCGAACTGTTCAAGAGATGCTGGGACACGCTACAATCAGCACAACCCAGGTCTACACGAGGGTAAGTCCCGCCCACGTGATGGAGATCTACGTCCAGGCACATCCAAGGAGTAGGTGATGTCGCTCGACATCTCAACCGCAAAGAAGGCCCTCAGAACTGAGCGGAAGAACTTGGTTCATCAGCTTGATGAGCTCGGCGCGGTCGAATCGGGGGACCTCAAGGCCGACCTCGATTTCGGGGAGAGTTTTGCCGATGCCGCCGCTGTGACAGCCGAGCGGACCGAGGTTCTTGGACTGGTTGACTCCCTGAAGCGCCAGTTGGAGAATGTCGATAACGCCTTGGCGCACATCGCCGCGGGAACCTACGGAACCTGCGATAACTGTGGCCAAGAGATCGGAGCCGATCGAATGGAGTTTCGACCTGCGTCCGTCCTCTGCGTCGACTGCAAATCCCGGGTCGCTTCCTGACACGGGTCTCCGGCTCTCTGAGCCATCTGTTCAGACGGTTCTTCGACGTCCTCACGTCAAAGCCGCTGTCAATCTCCGAGCGGACCGCCGTTGACTCTTGGCTCACCGACGAGATGGCCGAAGTGTTCTTCGAGCAAATGACAGCGGATCAACGTCACGGACATCACGCCGCTCTGAGTGTGATTTCGGATGGCCGCAGCGCCAGCGATGTCATCGCAGCGGCGCTGATGCACGACATCGGAAAACGTCATGCCCGTCTCGGGGTGATCGGACGCTCCGTCACGTCGATCCTGATGCTTCTCAGGCTTCCGCTCACCAGACGAATGCTCCTTTATGGGGATCATGGAGAAATCGGAGCCCGAGAGCTCACCCGGATGGGGGCACCGTCGCTCGCCATCGAATTCGCGCTTCATCATCAGAGTGAGCGTCCTCAGACCATCGAAAGCCAAACTTGGGAGATCCTGATCTCGGCGGATCAGGCGCCAAAGGCCAGAGCCAGCGATGTTGTCTGAATAATCTCTCCCCTAATGACATTCCGCGTCAACACCACTGTGTTTCAAGGGCCTCTCGACCTGCTTCTTCAATTGATAACAAAGCACCAGGTCGAGATAACAGCGGTGGGGCTCACCGAAGTGGTGGAGGAGTACATCTCATTCCTCGACGAGATGCGCGAGATGGACATCGACGTCACCTCAGAGTTTCTTCTCATCGCGGCCACCCTGATTCAGTTGAAAGCCCAGTTTCTGCTTCCAACTTCGGGTGACATCCAACTCGACGACGAGCTGGCTCTCATCGAGGAACGAGACCGCTTGCTTTCGCAGTTGTTGGTGTGTGTCACATTCAAAGACGTCGCAGCGGTCCTTCAGCGAAGGCTTCAGGACGGGAATCGATATGTGCCCCGGGTTTCCGGTCTCGACCAGGATGTTCGGACTCCTTTGCCTGACGTGGCCATGCCCATCGACGCTACAGGGTTGGCTGCCCTCGCTGCCAGGGTCTTCGCGAGGTCCTCTCAGGAGCTCGATCTCGACCACCTGGATCTGGAACTGCCGAGTGTCGAGTTGGCGATAGAGGACCTGCGTCTTCGCATCGAGGCAGCCACCATCTCCAGCTTCGAGGACCTGACCGAACACTGCGACCGCCCGGTTGAGGTCGCCGCCTACTTCCTCGCACTACTCGAGATGGCCCGCTGGGGTCTGATCGAGGTTGCCCAGGATGATTGGCTGTCGACGATCGAGGTTCGCCATCGAGACGATCCCAACATTGACCTGACCTCGGAGTGGGCATCTTGAACGAACTTGCCGCCCTCGAAGCAGTCCTGTTCGTAACCGAATCGCCAGTGCCCGCCGGCGAGCTGGCGGAGGTGCTCGAAGTCTCAACGGTGCAGGTTGAGGATCTGCTTCTCCAGCTTCGGGATGAGATGGAAACACGTGGAGCTGGGCTGGTGTTGCGCACCGTCGCAGGGGGTTGGCGT
>JAUXMQ010000247.1 GCA_030623125.1 Acidimicrobiia bacterium | reverse complement strand
CTCGAGGGCTGCCAACAGGTCGCTCGAATCGAACGTGGCCATCTCGTACTCGGGTTCGGCGAGTCGGGCCAGGACGCGAGCGGCGATGTTGTCGCCGTGTCGCTTTGTCACGAGGCACTCGAGTTCGCACAACACCAGAGGAGACACGATCAAGCGATCAGCCTCGTTGATTGCTGCGAGACACCTCTCGTGGTGGGGCTGGTTCGCGATAAGACCGCTAATGATCCCTCCGGTATCGCAGATCAAAACCCACCCATGCTGTCTTCTCCCAAGCCCTCCAGCAACTCGTCCACACGATCCGCGATGTCTTCACCGATCCCCTCCGGTATTGCGGGGGTCTGGATCCTTCGACGTGGTCGCATCGCGAGATTTGCCTCCACCGCGCCACGTATCACCTCGGCCTCGGTTACGCCACGGCGGGTGGCCTCGCGTTCAATGGCGGTCTTCATCTCGTCTGGAAGATAGATGGTGGTTCGCTTCACGCCATACATAATGCCATATCTGGTGAGTTCTCCAACTTCTAACTACGGAATTGCGCTCGGCGGTTCAAGACCTTTGATTGCCAACTACCCTTGTCCGCCGGAATGCCACGACGAATTCTCATTGCCAAACCAGGTCTTGATGGACACGATCGTGGCGCCAAGGTGATCGCTCGAGCCCTCCGGGATGCCGGGTTCGAGGTGATCTACTCGGGGCTTCATCAAACCCCGTCCCAAATCGCGGAGACGGCGGTTCAGGAGGACGTCGATGCGGTTGGTCTGTCTTCTCTCTCGGGTGCCCACAAGACCTTGTTTCCCCAAGTGGTCGAGCAGTTGGCCCATCGCGACTCGGTCGACATCGTGGTGTTCGGTGGCGGTGTCATTCCCGAAGCGGACATCCCGAAACTCCACGAAGCGGGGATCGCCACGATTTTCACACCGGGGACACCACTGGACGAGATTGCTGCATGGGTGGACGCCAACGTCCCTGGCAAGTAGTAGGTAGGAAAGGAAACAATTGAAGATCCACGAGCACCAAGCCAAACAGATCATGGCCGCACGGGGCATTCCCGTGCCGATGGGTCGTGTCGCCAGATCTGTCGATGAAGCCGTGGCGGCGGTCCGACCTCTGATCGGGGAGTCGGGCATTCCGGTCGTCGTCGTCAAATCCCAAATTCACGCCGGGGGACGAGGCAAGGGCACTTTCAAGGAGCATCCTGACGTGCGCGGAGTCAGCGTCATCACCGACGGAGTCGAGGGTGGACCGGGCGCCGCCGAGGAAGCGGTGAGAGAGCTTGCCAAACGGATGCTCGGCAGCACACTTGTCACCATCCAGACCGGCGAGGAGGGGAAGAGAGTCAATCGGTTGTACGTGGAGCAGGGGATCGACATCGTCACCGAGCTCTACCTCGCAGTCCTTCTCGATCGTTCTGCATCGCGCAACATCGTCATGGCGTCCACGGAGGGCGGCGTCGAGATCGAGAAGGTCGCCTCAGAGACTCCCGAGAAGATTCTGAGATCGGTGGTCGATCCCGCGATCGATTTGGCCGGATTTCAGGCGAACGAACTGGCGCATGGGCTGGGGTTGGAAGGCGACGTCGCCCAGAACTTCATGCGGTTTGTCAAAGCGCTCGCAGACACAGCCACCGAACTCGACACTGATCTCATCGAGATCAATCCTCTGGTGGTGACCACCGATGGCCAGGTCATTGCACTCGATGCCAAGTTTGCGTTTGATGACAACGCTCTATACCGGCATCCGGACATCGCAGACATGAGGGACGAGACCGAGGAGGATCCGGCGGAGGTTGCTGCCAAGAATCAGGGGCTCAACTACATCAAGCTGGATGGGACCATCGGGTGTCTCGTCAACGGCGCCGGCCTCGCCATGGCCACCATGGATACCATCAAGCACGTAGGCGGCGAGCCGGCCAACTTCTTGGACGTGGGCGGTGGCGCAACCGCCGATCAGGTGACGACGGGTTTTCAGATCATCACCGATGACCCCAACGTCAAGGGCATCTTCGTCAACATCTTCGGTGGAATCATGCGTTGTGACGTCGTCGCCACCGGCATCGTGGAGGCCATCAGTCGGGTGGGGCTAGAGGTTCCGCTGGTGGTGCGTCTCGAAGGCACCAACGTCGAACGGGGGAGACAGATCATCGAAGAGTCGGGTCTGGAAGTCACCAACGCCATCAGTCTTCGGGATGGGGCCGAAAAGATTCTGGAGCTGACTCGATGAGCATCCTCGTCGACAAGAACACCAAGGTTCTCGTTCAGGGCCTAGGCAAGACAGGCCAGTTCCACACAGATAAGGCCATCGCCTACGGAACCCGGATGGTGGGCGCGGTGCATCCGTCACGCGCCGGAACCGAGTTTCACTTCGAGGGGGAGACCGACCACTCAGGAGTAGCCGGGCGTGATGACACCTATTCGACCGACCTCCCGATCTACGCAACGGTGAGCGAGGCTGTTGCCGAGACCGGGGCAAGAGCCACAGTGGTCTACGTTCCCCCTCCGTTTGCGGCCGACGCCATCATGGAGGCCACTGCCGCCGGGATCGCGCTGGTCGTTGCGATCACTGAGGGCATCCCGATTGCGGACATGATCAGAACCAAGCGGTACCTGCAGGGAAGTGGAACCCGGGTGGTCGGTCCCAACTGCCCGGGGGTCATCACACCGGGTGAGTGCAAGATCGGGATCATGCCCGGCTACATCCACAAGCCGGGAAGCGTGGGCGTCATCTCGCGCTCGGGCACGCTCACCTACGAGGCCGTGTGGCAGCTGAGCGAGCGCGACATCGGGCAGAGCACGT
>JAUXMQ010000253.1 GCA_030623125.1 Acidimicrobiia bacterium | reverse complement strand
CGATCTGTACTCATGCGACCACTATGTCGAGCCCGACTACCTACTGGGCACCATCACCAAAACCCCAATGATCGAACTGATCGCCTCCGAGAGACAACAGGCCTTTGGAGCGGCCAAACGCGAGACTCTTCCCCAGTACTGCCTCGATTGTGAAGTCCGGTTCGCCTGCCATGGCGGTTGTCCCCGAAACCGTTTCACCACCACCCCGGACGGTGAAGAAGGCCTCAACTACCTATGCGCCGGTTACAAGACCTTCTTCAACCACGTCGACCCCGCCCTGAGACTCATGTCCAGTCTCCTCCAGCAGGGGCGGGCGCCGTCGGAGGCCTCGCAGATCCTCGCTGACACCGGGCAATATTCGTCCTCCAACTAGATCGAGGGGGTCCTCGATGGGCACGACCCGGGTCAGTCACGCATCAGCCAGGCGACAGCCTCTTTCTCATGATCGACATAGGCGTCGCCACTGACGTCGATCACCACTCTTTCGATCTCACCACCACTGAACTCGAAGGGCGCCACATAGTCGGGTGATACCGGTGAAGCCGAGTCGCGCCCAACGCACAAGCCATCGCCCGTCAGTGTGAAAACACCGGGTTGGGTGCGGATCTCGGCCTTTCCTACGGGCTCGGTGTCGATGTAGAGAGTCAGAGTGCCCATTGCGCTTCCGGTCGCCGGGTCGTCTCCGGTCTTGTTGAACTCGGCGACGAATAGGTGCTTGCCGGCTTCAACCGGTCGGTCTGAGGTGACCTTCTGGTGTTCCTCGGCAAGCCAGTTGTACGTGTAATGAAGATGACCATCCTGCAAGTACAACGCATGGCCACCCCCGGTACCGCCGTGGGCGAACAGGACTCCCTCCGCTTCGTCACCGATGACGACACCTGCGGCGATGGTGTAGGAACGTCGCCGTATGTTCACCGCGACCGACTCGGGGACGTCGGCAGTGTTCGGGTAATAGATGTAACGGTTTCGGGGCTTGCTCGGTTGGGGGCGCTCGGAGGCGAAGATCTCTGCGGCGGATCGATCGTCGAGAGGAAGCCCGTCGTACTTACCCGCGTTGAAGAACCACAACCCTTTCAGTTCTTCCAGCTTCTCTGGATACTCCGAGGCAAGATTCTTCGACTGGGTCCGGTCCTCGGCGAGGTGATACAACTCCCACTCATCCTTGTCGAAGTTCGACCAGGCCGAGAGGGGTGGATGCAACGTGTTGGCCAACCAGCCTTTGTGGTAGATGGCACGTTGACCGAGCATCGAATAGAACTGTGTCTCACGTTCCGGCGCTTCTGGATTGGTGAACGACTCGGTGAAGCTCTCGCCCTCGATTTGACTCTGGGTATATCCCTTGAGTTCATCAGGTGGGGTCACACCGAGCATGTCGTACAACGTGGGTACGACGTCGACGGCGTGGGTGTACTGATGACGTATCTCCCCCCGGGCGTCAATGCCTGCAGGCCATGAGACCAGACAGATGTCAGCGGTGCCTCCCTCGTAGCCGGAAAAACGCTTCCAGTAGGGGAACGGTGTATCAAGTGCCCACGCCCATCCGGTGTTGTAGTGGTTGTAGGTAGTCGGATCTCCGAGATGGTCTATGTGCTTCATGTTCTGTTCAATGGTGTCGGGGACACCGTTGAAGAAGCGGTTCTCGTTGTAGGTGCCGTTGGGTCCGCCTTCGGCACTAGAACCGTTGTCCGAGACCACGACGACAACGGTGTTGTCCAACTGCTCCGACTCCTCGAGATAGTCGAGAAACCGCTCGATCTGATAATCGGGGTAGGAGATGAAGCCGGCGAACACCTCCGCCATTCTGGAAAAGAGCTTCTTCTCGTCGTCGTCGAGCGAGTCCCACGGCTTGACGAAGTCCAACTGGGGCCACGGTTGGCCCTCGGGGCCGGTTATCCCGTCAGGCTCACCATGTGGGTTGATCTGCGACAGGTCGGTGTCCTCGGGAAGGAGACCCATCTCCTTCTGGCGGGCGAGAATCGTCTCCCGGATCGCCTCATAGCCCTGGTCGAACTTGCCCTCGTACTTGTCGGCCCACTCCTTGGCCACGTGATGAGGGGCGTGGCCGGCTCCGGGGCAGAAGTACATGAACCACGGTTTGTCCGGAGCAACAGACTTCGAATCGCGAACAAATCTGATTGCCTGATCAGCAAGGTCCGCTGAGAGGTGATAGCCCTCCTCTGGTGTGGCGGGCGGCTCGATGGGATGATTGTCATAAACCAGATCGGGATACCACTGGTGGGTTTCACCCCCAAGAAACCCGTAGAAGCGCTCGAAGCCTCGCCCCAAGGGCCAGCGACCTTTCCAACTGGAGAGATCGACCTCGTCGCCGGGCGTGAGGTGCCACTTGCCGATGGCGTAGGTATTCCAGCCCTGTTCGTTGAGCACCTCGGCGATCGTCCCGTTCTCGAAAGGGATACGAGCCGAGAACCCGGGGAATCCTGCCGAAGCCTCGGTAATGCACGCCATGTTGTTGCTCGTGGCATTGCGTCCCGTGAGAAGACTGGAACGTGTCGGGGAGCAAAGAGCCGTGGTGTGGAAGTTCGAATACCGAAGACCGTTTTCGGCGATGCGTCGCATTGCCGGTGCCTCGATCGGCCCGCCCATGACGTCAAGCGCGGCGTATCCAACGTCGTCCCAGACGATCATGAGAACGTTGGCGGCGCCCTCCGGCGCCTGGGGTT
>JAUXMQ010000037.1 GCA_030623125.1 Acidimicrobiia bacterium | reverse complement strand
TGATCGAAGACGAGAAGACCTTGCGAACAACACGCTCGGGCACGTTCTCGCCGGCCATCAGCGCCGCGTTGACCAGGGCGTCGAGAGCATCGCTGGCCGAGTTGGCATGGATGGTGCAGGCCATGCCACAACCAGCGTTTACCGCGCGAGTCAACTCGAAGGCTTCGGCTCCCCTCACCTCACCAACAACGATGAGATCGGGCCGCATCGCCAGCACCACTTTCACAAGATCCCGGAGACTGATCTCGCCCGAGCCATCGAGGGAAGGCGGACGGGACTCGTAATAAGAACCGTGAACGAGAGGCACATGGAGTTCACGCACTTCCTCGCACGAGCGAATGCAATGATCAGCCGGAACCGCCGCGATCAGCGCCGACAGAAACGAAGTCTTGCCGGAGCCGGGGGGTCCTGAGATGATCACCGAGGCCGATGCCCTCATCGCCGCCTCGAGAAAGGCTGCCGCCGCAGGCGTCAGAGAGCCCAGAGCCACAAGCGCGTCGAGAGTCTGACGACGGAGGGCGTACTTGCGGATGGTCGCGGATAGTTGGTCGCCGACCGGGGGTATCACAGCTGTCAACCGAGCGGAGCCGTCTAGCACGCGAGCCTGAGCTATCGGATTCGATCCATCGAGTCGCCGATCGGAGGTGGAAATCAACTGATCGATGGTTTGACGGTTCTCCGCTTCGGTGGCCGGTAAGTCAGCACTGCGAAGCACCCCACCCGCCTCCAGATAGGTAACGGCGTCGCCCTCGATGAATATCTCCTCCACGTCCGAACGATCCAGGAGACGACTCAGAGGACCGCGTCCGGTCACCGACTGGACCAAACGATTGACTGTGGCCCGCGGGTCCGCCAACGATCTGCCGTCTCCCAGGTGTGCCCTACGCTGATAATCGTCGACGGCCATCTCCAGCAGTTCGCGAACCTCCTCCGTCTGACTCTGAGGGTCGATCCCTGTCCCATCGATGCGAGCCAACGCTTCCCGGCGGAGCTCCTCGTAAGCATCAACGGTCATGGCTCCAACCTCTCAATGATCAGCGAAGCCATCCGACCCACGGATCTGGCGAAGGGCCCGCGCCGCGACAGCTGGCCTTCCCAGATCGATTCGCTCAGCCGTTGATCGAACGGCAACACCACGAGCGGCACATCGGGGAAGGACGATTGCAGTTCCCGCCGGATCTCGGACTCGTAATACCGCCGCGGAAACGTCTTGTTTGCGACGAGAACAATGGCTTCCGCCGAGACCTGCTCCATCGCTCGCCCGGCGCTATGCAGAAGACGGGTGATCCCCACGGGGTCCCCTGTGCCCACCAACGCGACCGCATCGAACCCTCGAAGAACCCCACTCACCGAATGCTGAAGCGGACCGAGATCCGCAACAAGCACATCAACCGACTCAGAGAGCGCATCAAACAGCATCACCACCTCTGATTGGGCAAGTGGGGAGCCTGATCCCTGATCGGCAACTCCACCAACGACGGT
Source organism: Acidimicrobiia bacterium (assembly GCA_030623125.1). GTDB lineage: Bacteria > Actinomycetota > Acidimicrobiia > Spongiisociales > ZC4RG35 > SZUA-217. Next base: position 6,545 of record JAUXMQ010000037.1, on the reverse strand, counting down.
CATCTCGCCCAAACGGTGAGATGCTGCTTCGAGATCACCAGACCCATGGGCGACGATGTCGAGAGCTGTCCGGATATTGGGATGCAGAGGAAGATCCAGCCGCTGGGCAATACTGGGCCAGGTTGGATCGACATCGACGAGGGAAACCTTCAGTTCGTTGGAGATTCCGCGCGCCAGGGCCACAGCCACTTCGGTTACACCCACTCCATCTGAAGCGCCGGTAACAGCAATCGACCAACCAACTGACGCAGCCGGTGTCTCCATGGAAACCGGAAGTCGATGGGCCAATGCGGCCATCACCTTCTCCAGATATTCCTCCGGCGCAGCATCAGTTTCTATCACATCACTGATGCCGCATTCCAGAAGTCGCCGCTTCGCGTCGGAACCGTCGGTCGGGGAGAAGACGCCCACGACCTCGGCGCCGGACTTCTTGACAGCCGATACCAGTCGGGGTGTCAGAAACGAACAGACGTCATCGATGAGAATGGCGTCAAAGGTGGCCTCGGCGGTCTGCTCCGGACCCATGACCCGAGCCACAACCCTCCCACCGCCATGCTCGAGCAGATGACGATGCAATCGATCGGGCCATTCTCTCGCTGAAGCAGCGAGAGCGATGTCAGGCGTCATTCTCCACTGCTCCCGGCCTCGATTTTCGGGGCACCTGTTGAGCGGATGATCTCCAACGAACCAGACTCGAGCGCCCCGGCGAGATCCAGGGCCTGGCCGGCGTCGACCGCCACGACGATGTGATAGTCACCAATGCTCCCAAAAGACCCGCCATCGAGGGCCGAGCTGCCGATCACCTCGATGTCGCTTGCCACGTAGGTTGCCAAGCCATCCAGAACAGAGATCACATCAACACGATCGCCGGCGACAATCGTGCCACCGGCCGCATGGGCGACCGCTATCGGGAGACTCATCGACCGGAGTCCCGATGGTGCCCCTGGCTCAACGAGCACCGACTGGTCGAGCAGTCCACCTTCAGGAATCGATCGTTCGACGACCCAACCCTCGAACCCGGAGAGCCGCGCCTGTTGAACCAGCGACTCGATTCCTTCAAACCCCGCCGGCACCGGAACCAGGCGAACGCTGTCGACAGAGAAGGCTGAGCCTGCTGTGATCGGACGATCCGCCACAGCGACCAGCGTGGTGGCAGACCGATCCTGCAAAGCAAGGAAGTTGAGAACAAAAGCCAGAACAACCACAAGACCGATGAGAAAGTGGGATGCCGACAGCCGTCGTTTGACTGGCCGGCGTGCCGGTTGTGAGGTGCCCGCTTGCCTCTGTACCGTTGAGGGGGCATTGGTCACGGTTCTGGCAACCTATCTTGTGTACATCACTCGAGGTCGAGAACGCGAAAAGACATGAACTCGGATTCCGATCCTGACCCCCATCTGGCGGCTGAGCTTCGGCAAGGCGTTGGACGCGAGTTGGCTGACGAAGCAGCCGAAGATGAGCGACTCACCGACCTCCTCCGTCGGCGCAGGCTCGAGCTGGCGGACGTGGTCAAGGACCTCGCCCACCGCGGTGGACGGGTATCCGTCGAGTTCGGCGGTCACAGCTTCAGCGGGCTTCTCGCCGCTACCGGCGTCGACTACGCCACTATCGACAGGGCCGACCAGACCGCTGACATCAGGCTCGACGTCGCCACGTGGTCGATCCTCCCCTCGGACTCGCCGAACGATTCGAAGGTGGGCGGAGCCGAGTCGTTCAGGGCACTGCTCCACGAGTACTCGGCAGCGGAGACGGCTGTTCGACTTGCTCTCCCCGGTGGAGAGATCGTGATCGGAGCGATCGCAGTGGTCGCTGTGGATCATGTAGAAGTTCGCGACGTGGACGGGCGGCAGATCTACGTTCCGAACACGATGATTCTGGCAGTTATTCGATCGACCGTGCTTCACTGACCCCGTCTTCCACGGCGGTCACCGGATGAGAGCGGACGAACTCGTAGATCTCGTCCCGAAAGAACTTGAAGGTGCGTCCGCCAGGAAGCTTGTAGGCGGGCAACCTGCCTTCCCTTGCATAACGCCGGACCATCTGCACGTTCATTCCCAGTAGTTCCGCCACTTGCGCCGCGTCGAGGATTGGGGGGTATTCCTCAGCCATCTGTCGTCCTCATCGTTACTCGAGATGATATTACGTCAGAAGGTGGGTCGACTTAAAGGGGGTTGTCAAACCCGGTGTCGGCGTGGGCCCTCCTGGCCGTGTTCGTACCACCAAACCAGGGCGATGCCCACTGTGGCTCCCACCGCGTTGGCCACCAGATCGAGGGCGTTGTTGCCATAGTCGCCGACGCTGACATTGCTCATAGTCGAGCCGATCAGCTCGGCTATCTCGACAACTGCGCCTCCCCCCATTACAACCAGCCATGTGTACAGCAACAGACCGCCACGGTGATAGCCGACACCGGCCCACCGTTTCATCGCCTCCCAGGCAACGATCGTCAACGCCGCAGCCGCAAGGACGTGAAAGATCTTGTCGTAGCGAAGGTCCCCGATCAGAGCCGCTGTGTAAAGAGGGACTCCGTCGACCAACAAAACACCGCCTGCCATGTTGCCCAACCCGACAAGCGACACCGCCCATAGCGCGTGCACCGGCCACCGAGCCCATCCGTGAAGCAAGGCAAACAGCATGAACAGACCAATGTTGATCCCGGTGTAGAGATTGGTGAGCGGGCTCTCCACCACCTGGCCGAAGACAAATAGGGCCACCGTGTAGGTGATGGTGAAGATCAGAACACTTCGCATCGGCTCAAGGCTGGCATCCGACAGCGAAGGTGACGGGCATTTCTCGACAGTGAGAATGGCTATATATGCTGGAAGCAATGGAAGACGCCCTCAAACCAGACTCTGTCGAGGAGTCCGACAGCAAGACCGAGAACAGCGAAGAGGAAGCCCCCGCGGTCAGTCAGCCAACCAAACTGATTCGCATCGCCTCAATGACCCGTGCCATGCTCGACGAAGCCCGTCAGGCCCCACTCGACGAGGGCGGTCGCGAGCGTTTGGCGACAGTGCATGCCAAATCGGTGGAGGCGCTGCGCGAAGTCCTCTCGCCGGAGCTCGAGGACGAGTTCAACGAGATCATGATCCCCCTGAACACAGAAGACGTTTCGGAATCTGAGCTACGTGTGGCTCAAGCACAGTTGATCGGGTGGCTCGAAGGTTTGTTCCACGGAATCCAGGCGTCGCTTTGGAGCCAACAGATGGCTGCCCAGAACCAGTTTCAGGAGATGCAGAAGCGTGCCCTGACGGCTCCGCCTCAAGGCGAGAAGGACGACTCCTCCGGACTTTATCTGTAAAGCCTTCCTGGTGTCCTAGCTGGCCCGACGGACGGCTCGTTCGCGACGCACCCGGCGTCGTTCCCGCTCACTCAGGCCGCCCCAAATACCGAACTTCTCACCCATGTCGATCGCGTAGTCGAGGCAGTCGGCCTTGACCTCGCAAGCACCACAGATCGCCTTCGCTTTCCGTGTTGAGGCTCCCCTCTCGGGGAAGAAGAGATCGGCGTCGGCGCCACGGCAGTTGGCGTAGTCCTGCCAGGAAAGCTCACCAATGGCAAGGGCTTCGATGAGCTTGCTCTGCATTCAGGGTCTCCTCACAACCGTGTAATTACAAACTTGACATTATGCGAAACCGCGCGCGCCGTCAACCCCAAGACTGCAAGCGTGTGCAGGGACGCAGACTGAGGCCACGTATCTGCACACGCTGAATCGACACACTGCTGCGAGTTGCCATAATGCGAGCACAGTGACCGCGACCGTCGAAAACAAACGCTCCCCGTTCCTGATCGAGTTCTACCGATCAGCGGTCGGCAAGAAGTGGGTGATGGGTTTGACGGGGGTGGCGATCATCCTCTTCGTCCTCGCCCACATGGTGGGTAACTGGAAGATCTTCTTCCCCGACGTCGGGGGGATCCCCGAAATCGACCTCTACGCCGAGACACTGCGGACACTCTTCTTCCCGATCATGCCCGAACAGGTCGTTCTCTGGATCATGCGAACCGGTTTGATCGTGGTCTTCCTCTTCCACATCCACGCGGCGTATGCCCTGACGATCATGAACCGTCGGGCCCGCGCCGAGGAGTACCAGGGCCCGCGCAAGTACCTCGTGGCCAACTACGCAAGCCGAACCATGCGGGTGAGCGGCACCATCTTTCTCGCCTTCGTCGTCTTTCACATTGCCGACCTGACCCTGGGGGTCCAGCCGATGGCACCCGAGACGTGGGCGCGCGGTGAGGTCTATGCCAATTTCGTGGCCACTTTCAGCCGGGCGCCGGTCACCGCCTTCTACGTACTCTCGATGGCGTTGCTCGCGCTCCATCTCTATCACGGCGCCTGGTCGATGTTCCAGAGCCTGGGGATCAACCATCCCCGATTCAACGTATGGCGACGCGGGTTCGCCGTCGGGCTCGCCGTGGTTGTTTTCGCCGGCAACGCCGTCATGCCGCTTGCCGTTCTCTTCGGGTTCGTGGGCTAGCCGGTGTCTCTGCGACTGGACTCCAAGGTCCCCGACGGCGCGATTGCCGACAAGTGGGAAAACCACAAGTTCTCGGTTCGCCTGGTCAATCCTGCCAACAAGCGAAAGTTCAAGGTCATCATCGTCGGTAGTGGACTGGCCGGAGCCTCGGCTGCCGCCTCTCTCGGCGAACTCGGCTACGAAGTCGATGTTTTCACTTTCCACGATTCGCCGCGCCGTGCCCACTCGATCTCGGCCCAGGGCGGGATCAACGCCGCCAAGAACTATCACAACGACGGCGACTCGGTGTACCGCTTGTTCTACGACACGGTGAAAGGTGGCGACTATCGGAGTCGGGAGGCCAACGTCCATCGTCTGGCCGAGGTTTCGCTGAACATCATCGACCAGGCCACTGCCCAAGGAGTTCCGTTCGCCCGCGAGTACGGCGGGCTTCTCGACAATCGCTCCTTCGGGGGCGCCCAGGTATCGAGGACTTTCTACGCCAGGGGCGCCACCGGACAGCAACTCCTTCTTGGCGCCTACTCGGCGCTGATGCGTCAGGTCGACTCCGGCAAAGTAAAGCTCCACATCCGTTCCGAGATGCTCGACATCGTGGTCAAAGATGGCCGGGCGGTCGGAATCGTGGTTCGAGACCTCATCACGGGAGAAGTGACCAGCCACTCGGCGCACGCAGTGGTTCTCGCCACCGGCGGTTACTCCAACGTGTTCTATCTCTCCACGAACGCCATGGCCTCAAACGTCACCGCCATCTGGAGAGCTCATCGAAAGGGAGCGGCCTTCGCCAACCCATGCTTCACCCAGATCCACCCCACGTGCATTCCCGCCTCCGACGAGTTCCAGTCGAAGCTCACCTTGATGTCGGAGTCGTTGAGGAACGACGGTCGAATCTGGGTGCCAAAGAATGCCGGCGAAACCCGGCCGGCCGACCAGATCCCCGAAGAGGACCGCGACTACTACCTGGAGAGGATCTACCCGGCGTTCGGCAACCTCGTCCCCCGGGATGTGGCTTCGAGAGTGTCGAAGCGCATGGTCGACTCGGGAAAGGGTGTCGGGCCACTCGAGAACGGGGTTTATCTCGACTTCGCACAGGCCATCGAAAGAGAAGGTAGACACACAGTTGAGGAGCGATACGGCAACCTCTTCGAGATGTACAACCGCATCACAGACGAGGATCCGTACAGCGTTCCAATGCGGATCTACCCCGCCCCCCACTACACCATGGGTGGGCTGTGGGTCGACTACAACCTGATGACGACCGTCCCGGGGCTCTACTCGATCGGGGAAGCGAACTTCTCCGACCACGGCGCCAACAGACTCGGTGCATCAGCACTCATGCAGGGGCTGGCCGACGGTTACTTCGTGCTCCCTTACACGATTGGCGACTATCTGGCCGAGTACCTGAACACCGACCCCGTGCCCACCGATGACCCCGCTTTCGGAGAGATCGAGACCGGCGTCTCCGACAGAGTGGTGGGGTATATGTCCACCAACGGAACCCGCTCGGTGGACTGGTTCCACAAGGAGCTGGGCAAGATCATGCTCGATCACTGCGGCATGGCCCGCAACGAGTCGGGTCTCCAGAAGGCGTTGTCAGACATACCGGCGCTATACGAGGAGTACAGAAGCGACGTGAGAGTTCTCGGTTCTGGCGACTCGCTCAATCAGAGCCTGGAGCGGGCCGGACGGGTCGACGACTTCTTCGAGCTCGCCCAGGCGATGTGTCTCGATGCGCTCGATCGGGAGGAATCGTGTGGCGGCCACTTCCGCGACGAACACCAGAGCGCAGAGGGTGAGGCTCAGCGTGATGACGAGAACTTCAAACATGTCTCTGTATGGGAATGGACAGGGGATGCTTCCAGTCCCGAACTCAATATCGAGCCACTCGAGTTCGAGAATGTGGCATTGACGACCAGGAGCTACAAGTGAACGTCACCCTCCAGGTGTGGCGACAGGCGAATCCCGATTCGCCGGGAGGCTTTCAGACCTATCAGGTGGACGACGTCTCGGACGAGATGTCGTTTCTGGAGATGCTCGACGTTCTCAACGAGCGTTTGGTCAGTCAAAATGAGG